>JAPUKF010000250.1 GCA_027295805.1 Acidobacteriota bacterium
GCGCGCGTAATCCTGATGGTCGTCGGAAAAATCTCCGACCCGCGAGCCCGCAAGATCCGAGCCCGGGTCGGGGTCTCCCCAGACCTCCCAATCCACCCTGTGGAATCCGCGGATGTCCGCGGTGGCGGTGAAGCCGCGCCGGTTCAACTGGAGTTCCAGGTCGGCGAAAGGAACCAGAGTGTCCTGAGGCTGGATGAAATCGCCGGCCATATCCTCACCGGCCTGAAAATTTTCATAACCGAGGCCATAGGTGCCGCGGAACTTCAGGAACTGGCCCAGAGGCACACCCAGGGTGACCGACAGGGACTGACTCCGACTCTTGATCTCGGCATCTTCCCTTTCTTCCCCCGCCACGAAATAACGATCGGCACTGGCAAAACCCACCAGGGAGAGATCGGCGGAGAGATCCACGCGCGATTCGCCCAGGGCAGGATCTGCCCAGGTGATCAGGTTGGCGGCACCGGCCAGAAAGAGATTGATCTGCTGGCCCCGGCCAAGGAAGTCGTAGTCGAAATAATCAAGTCCGGCAAACGGTATGGGGAAGTCCACCGCCTCGTTGTGGAAGCCGCCGCCCACCAGGAAAAGGCTGCGGGTCCGCACTCCCTCCACGACGACCCGTTCACCGTCCTCCGCCGGCTCCAGGTAGCGCAGGCCCCGCTCCGTATCACGAAGAATCTGATGAGGGGAAGCATAAGCCTCCTGACGCTGGGCGGCGAAGTCGGGCTCGTTGATGCGAATATTGGTGAAACGGACCTCCCGGTTGACCAGGAAGTTGGCGCCGCCGACGTTCCATTGCTGCTGGCCGGTGGTCCGGCGAGGCAGATAGGCCTCGCCGCCGCCCGGGACGGGGTATGCGGCGAAGAGGCTTGTTTCCTCGCTGGCCAGCACCGGTGCCTGCAGTCCCGTCTGCACCACCGCCTGCTTCAGGAGACGGTAGGTCTCCCGATCGATCCAGGCGGTCCCGCCATAGCGCGTGGCCTCGGGATCCTGGGGTTGAAAACCGATGCGCCACGCCGGCCTGCCCTCCACCTGGGCACGCCCCTGCAGGCGATAGACATATTGACGGCCCATGGTGATCTTCAGGGGCGGGGTGAGGACCTTCTCCGGCTGGATGAGAGGCAGGTCGGGCAGCTTTTCCCGGGTCCAGCGGGCGCCGTTGATATACATGGCCAGGTACTCGAACTCGGCTCCGACCTCCCTGTCCCACATGTAACGGCTGTCATAGGCGACGTCGATGCTGACCCCCGAGCCGGCAACGGTGTAATGAAAATCAATGCGCGCGTCGGCCAGAACCGATTCCACCCGCGCCGCGGCAGCCACCGCGACTTCCTGGTGGCGCGCCAGAATTTCCTCCACGGTGGGATCCCGCTGCCTGTCCACCGCCACATCCTCGCGCTCAAACCCGGGCGTGGCGAAGCGCTCATAATCGACCACCACGGGCCCGACCACGTCCGTCAGGGTCACCAGGGTGCGATTGTGCTGCCGGTCCGGCAGACCGCCACCCAGATCCTGGCGGGCGCCGGTGGACAGATCCACGAGCGCCGGAGAGGAGACATCGAAGGTCGGCAGGATCATCTGCAGGAAGGATGGAACGGGAGCCGTCGGCACCACCAGAACTTCCACATGGGAACGCTCCGCATCGAAAAAGCTCCAGGCCTTGATCTGCTCCACGGGCTTCCCATCCAGGGACTGAAAGAGAGGTCTCGCCGCCCGCATGGCGGTGGCCGCCGGCGGCAGGATGGCGCGCAGGTGTTCCAGGCCCGCGGCCGCCGCGGCATCTTCACCAATGCGAAAGGTCAGAGCACCGGCTCCGGCCGTGGCCAGGCGCCCTATCAGGGCAGGTAGGGAAGCGGCACCGGCCTGATCCGCGGGCAGTCCCAGGACCCAGAGCGGCGCGCCGGGATCCAGACGCAGGCGTGCCTGGTTGAGAAGATGGAACTCCTCGCTGCCCGGAACAGGATCGCCCCGCTCCAGGTGAAGAGCCCACACATCCACGTACGGTTCCACACCCTCCTGGTACAGAGCCGTCAGCCAGTCGTTTTGCCGCAACCCGCCGCGCAATTCCAGAACCACTTGCACATCGGGATGGGCGGCACGCACCGCCACGGCCGCCTGCTTCAGGACAAAGGCATCCCAACGGGCGTCACGCGGGCCATCGCCAAAGCCGGGCGCCACCGCCACCACCTGGGAGCCCAGGCGCGCAACGCCCTGGCGCAGGTCGGCCGCCCATGCCGTGACCCCCGGTTCACCGGCGGTCCGGGAGACCAGGGTGCCGGGGTCCACTGTCACGATCAGCCGGTGCCCGGCCGCCTCCAGGCGCGGCAGGAGATCCCCCATGGGAGCCGCCAGGCCGGCTCTCCCGACCGTGATGTGGGACAGCCAGGTGACCTCGCCGGCCGGGGCTTGCAGAAGAAGGCGGGCCTGCCCGGGTTCTCTTTCAGGGCGGCCCAGATCCTGGCCCAGCTGGGACGCCCGGCTCGAAGCGGTCGGCGCCAGCACTGCCAGGCCTGCGGCCATGGCAAGCAGGCCGGGGAACACGGGATAACGCCATGCGCGGAAGTTCACTTGTAGCCTCGCGTTGGGGGCTCGCGGCCATCCCGGATGTGCCACCGCGCGGACCGTATCAGACCGATTCACCAAGGATCAATGTAGGGCACTCCGTATCGCTTGACGGGCCGGGGATCCCTTCGCTAGATTTGCCCTCTCTTGAAGCGATCCGGCCCGCCTATCGTCACCCTGACGACCGATTTCGGTCTGCGCGACGCGTACGTGGCCGAAATGAAGGGATGCATTCTTTCCCACTGTCCCACTGCCGTCCTGGTGGACATCAGCCATCAGATTCCGGCCGGAGACATCGAGGAAGGTGCCTTCGTGCTGGCCCGGGCGGCCACGTCCTTCCCGCCCGGCACCGTGCACCTGGCCGTGGTGGACCCCGGTGTGGGGGGCACCCGCCGCGCTCTGGCGGCGGAGAGCCCCCGGTTCCGGGCCGTGGGCCCCGACAACGGCCTGCTGGCTCCTCTCCTGGACGGAGCCCGCGTGGTCGCCCTGGACATGGATGGGCCGGACGGCGGGCAGCCTGCGCCGACTTTCCACGGGCGGGATCTGTTCGCACCCGCGGCGGCGCGCCTGGCACGGGGTGATGACCTGGACTCCCTGGGCTCTGTCGTCACCGACGCCCTGGTTCCGGCGCCGGCAGCCGCAACTCCGACGGTGCTGCATGTGGATCACTTCGGCAACTGTGTGACCAATATCGATCCCCGGCAGGTCCCGGCCGGCGGCCGCTGGCACGTGCAGGCCGGCAAGCAGCGTATTTCCCTGCGGGTCAGAACCTACTCCGAGGCCCCTGCTGGAGAGCCGGTGCTGATCCTGGGTTCCGATGGGCGCATGGAGATCGCTCTCCGCGATGGTCGTGCTGCCACCACGCTGAACCTGGCCCGAGGAGATAGGCTGGAGGTGATCCAGCAGGAATCCACGCCCCCACGAAGGGAGAAGAACTCGTGAGGTACTACAGCACCGTCGGCCGGCGACGCCGGCGCGGCCGTTTCACCCGCATCCTGGTGTTGAGTCTCATCGCGGCCGTCCTGATCTGGGCCGGTGCCGGCTGGCGCGT
The DNA here is from genome assembly GCA_027295805.1 of Acidobacteriota bacterium. Taxonomy (GTDB): domain Bacteria; phylum Acidobacteriota; class Polarisedimenticolia; order SMYD01; family SMYD01; genus SMYD01. The sequence continues at coordinate 3,611 of JAPUKF010000250.1, forward strand.
CGGCTCCCTCATCACCCAGGGCGAGGACGCCGTCATCCAGGGCGACCTGGCTGCTGCCACGGAACGCCTGGAGGCCGCGCGCTTTTACCGGCTGCGCGCCGGACGTGTTCTGGAAGCCGAGGGATTCGTCGCCCTCGCCCAGGGCCACAATGATCTGGCGGCCGGCCTCCTGGAGAGCGCCCGCGCAGCGGGCACGCGCCGCACCGGTCTGGATCTGGCCCGCATTGGCGGCTTCTTCGCCCACGCGGCCCGCTACGCGGAGATCGACCTGCTGACCGGCCACAGAGCCGCAACGGGCGGCGCCCGGATTCCACCCCTGTGGCGTGCCGAGACGGCCCTCGCCATGGGCCGCCTGGACGAGGCCGGGAAGCTGCTGGACGAAGCCATTGCCGGTGACCGGGGCCAGCGCCTGCGCGACCTTCTCGCCGAACGCCGCCGCGAGGGGAGAGCCGACATCCTTTTTGACCGCGATGGCCGCTCCATCTACTCCCTCACCCTGGAGGACGGCGAGCCAATCGTGGGCTCCCCTGAGCTGGGCGCGGCCCTCACAGGCGAGGGTGGTCTCCTGCAGCACCTGGATGAACGCGATCTTCGTGCCAGGGTCGACCTGACGCTGGATCTGGCCTTTCAGCGCGCCGCCCACACCGCTCTGGGGCGTTACGCCGGCTCGTTCGTGGCGCTGGATCCGCGCAGTGGCGCCATCCTGGCGCTGGTGAACCATCCCGCCGGAGCTACTGGCGAAGAGCCGGCCTATCGCCGCCAGTTCGAGCCGGGATCCATTCTCAAGATGGTCACCCTGGCGGCGGCCCTGGAAAACGAGATCCCCCTGGACGGCATCTTCCCTGTCAACTGCACAGGCAACATGACGCTGGACGGGAAGGTATTCTATGACTGGATCCGGCACGGCACGGTGACCGACAGTAAGGAAGCCACCACCGTCTCCTGCAACCTGACTTTCGCCGCCATCGGCCTGGCCATGGGACAGGCCCGACTGGATGACACCTTGCAGGCGTTCGGATTCGATCGCCACCTGGATCTGCCGGACCTGGAATTGCCCACGGGGCACCTGGCTCAGATCGATCCGCAGTACCCGCGCCTGGGACTGGCACAGCGGTCCGTGGGCCTCGAGAACGTCTCCATCACGCCGGTTCACGCCGCCCTGCTGGCCGCAGCCCTGGCTCATGGCGGCACCATGATGCAGCCCCACCTCATCGCCGCCCGCCGCTCCCTGGGGTCCACGGAACCCTATGCCGTCACCGAACCGCGGACCCTTCTGCAACCCGTCTCGGCGGCCACCACGGCGGTCATCGCCAGCGCCATGGAGGCGGTGATCACGTCCCCCCAGGGCACCGGCCGCCGTGCCGCCCTGGATGGCCTGTCGTTCGCGTTGAAGACAGGAACCGCCGGGAAGAGAGACTCCGGGCTGAACAGCATCATTATCGGCTATGCCCCCCTGGACGACCCGCAGGTGGCGTTCGCTTTCGTCGCGGAACATGCCGGCAAGGCCGAACTGGAAGGCGCGCGGATCGTCCGGGACTTCCTCTCCACAGTGCGCAACGAGTTCAAGGCCGGCTCGTGAAGCCAGGGTATCCGGCTGCAGTTCTGCTGGTTGTGAGCCTGAGCACAGGCTGTGCCGCCCGCGGGACCGCCGGCGGTGCGGCGGTCCGCGATGATGCCGCGACGGTCGCACGCGCCGACACCTTCACCGCCCCGGGCCGAGCAGCCGTGCTGGACGCCATGACAACCATCCTGGCTGCCAACTACGTGGGCGAAGGATCGCCGGCCCAGAACCCGGCGGAGCACCTGGAAGCCCGGCGGGATGCGCTGCTGGCCCTCACCGATGCCGACGCCTTTTACGCGGCCCTCAACGAAACCCTCGCTGCCACGGGCATCGGCCATCTGTATGTCTTCCGCGCCGGGCGCGATCTGTTCGACCGGGACAACTTTGAGGATCGGATGGTGGGCGCCACTCTGCGCCAGGTTGGAGACTACTTCTTCGTCGATGATGTCTGGGAAGGTGGACCTGCCGCCCAGGCAGGGCTGCGCTATGGCGATCAGCTTCTCCCGGTGGACGACCGCTCGCCCATGCTGGACCCCCTGCCGCCGGGGAACGGCCGCCTGCGCCTGTGGGTTCGCCGCAGCCGCGAGAGCCCGCCTTTCTTCATGGAGATCACACCGGTGGCCAGCGACACCGCCTGGTACCTGGCCGAGGCCACGCGCGCTTCCCTTTCCCGGGTACCCATGGGCGCCTGCCGGATCGGGCATGTCCACCTGCGCACCTTCGCCAACGAGACCCTCGTGGATGAGTTGATCGCGGGTGCCGATTTCGACGACAGCGACGGCCTGATCATCGACTTGCGCGGCAACAACGGCGGGGAGATCCGACTGGCCGGTGAAGTCTTCGACCTCTTGACGCGCGAGCCGTCAGTCTGGATACGATACGATCGCCGCTCCTATCCTTTTCCGGCCACGAGCTGGAACCGCCCGCTGGTCGTCCTGGTGGACAACCGCACCCGCAGCGCCGCGGAGATCTTCGCGGCGGCGGTCCAGGCCCGTGGGCTGGGGACCATCGTCGGCACCACGACGGCGGGCCAGGTGCAGGGCAGCCAGCTCTTCCCCCTGCCCGACGGATCCCGATTTCTGGTGCCCGTCTCCCAGGTGCTGCTTCCCGATGGCGACTCGCTGGAGGGACGCGGCGTTATTCCTGACGTGTCCAGTGTGCGGCCCCTCATGTTCGCCGACGGCGATGACCCGCCCATGGCGCACGCCATGCAGGTGCTCGCACAGCAGCTGGCCTGCCCGGAGGAACTTCCGCCCGAGTCCTTTCCCCAGGAGACGCTCCCCCCGGAAAAGAGCCTCGACGACGCTGGCGGCAGCAGCGTGCCAGTGCCATAATCAGCCGCCATGGAGCCCCTGAAACCTGACGACATCATCCTGGCGGCGCCGGTGCGCACTCCCATCGGCCGCTTCGGTGGCTCTCTGGCCGGCGTGCCCGCCCCGGATCTCGGGGCCACGGCCCTCGCTGCGAGTCTGACGCGAGCCGGTGTGGCTCCAGCCGATGTCAGCGAGGTGATCTTCGGTAACGCCCGCTCGGCCGGCGTGGGTCCCAACCCGGCCCGGCAGGTCGCCTTCAAGGCGGGTCTCCCGCCGGAAGTCCCCGCCTGGTCCGTCAACCAGGCCTGCGGCTCCGGCATGCGCACCATCATCAGCGGCGTCCAGGCCGTGACCCTGGGCGATTCCCGCATCGTCGCCGCCGGAGGAACCGAATCCATGAGCCGGGTGCCGTACATGCTCGGCGGGGCACGCTGGGGCCACAAGATGGGTCACCAGAAGCTAGTCGACGGGATGTACCGGGACGGGTTTCTCTGCCCCCTGTGCGGTCTCATCATGGGAAATACGGCCGAGAACCTGGCCGACCGCTACGAGATTTCACGCCAGGAGCAGGACGAGTACGCGGCCGCATCTCAGGCCCGTGCGCAGGCAGCCCGGGAAGCGAATCGCTTTGGAGATGAAATCGTCCCCGTGGCGGTTCCCGACAAGAGGGGCGGCGAGACCCTCGTGAGCCGGGATGAACATCCCCGGGATGGGATCACCGCCGAGGGGTTGTCACGCCTGCCACCGGTCTTTCGCGAGAACGGCACGGTGCACGCCGGCAACTCATCGGGAATCACCGATGGCGCCGCCGCGGTGCTGGTCATGAGCGCAGGCACCGCCCGGGAAATGGGCGTCCGCCCGGCGGCCCGGGTGGTTGCCTATGAAACCGCCGGCGTGGATCCTGCCGTCATGGGGATCGGTCCGGTCCCTGCCGTTCGCCGCCTGCTGGCGCGCACCGGCCTGACCATGACTGACCTGGACCTGGTGGAGTTGAACGAGGCGTTCGCCGTCCAGGTCCTGGCCTGTGATCGAGAACTGAGCTTCGACCGCGAGCGCCTGAACGTCAACGGCGGGGCCATCGCCCTGGGGCATCCCATCGGCGCCACCGGTGCCCGTATCGTCGTGACCCTGCTTCATGAAATGGCACGCCGGGGCGCCCGCCGCGGCCTGGCCACCCTGTGTGTCTCCGGAGGCATGGGTCTGGCCCTGCTCCTTGAAGCCTGTCGGGAGGAATGATGAATCTTCAACATGTCGCCGTTGAAAACGATCGCGTGGCGCGCATCACCCTGCGCCGCCCACCCCTGAACGTTCTCAATCTCGAGATGCTGGCGGAACTGGGACAGGCGTTCACCAGCGTCTCCAGGGACCGGCCGGCCGTGGTGGTCCTGGCCGCCGAAGGCAAGATATTCTCCGCCGGCGTGGATATTGCCGATCATACCGAGGAGAAGGTCGGCGGCATGCTGGAGTTGTTCCACGCCATCTTCCGCACCATGGCCGACCTGGATGCACCTGTGATTGCCCTGGCTCAGGGAGCCGCTCTGGGCGGCGGGTGTGAACTCATCACGGCCTGCGATCTGGTTGTGGCCGCCGAATCGGCCCGCTTCGGTCAACCTGAGATCCGCGTGGGCGCCTTCCCGCCGGTGGCGGCCGTGGAACTGCCCATGGCCATGGGGCCACGGCGCGCCGCCGAGATGCTGTTCACCGGTGAAACCCTGAGCGCCGAAGAAGCCGCCGCCGGCGGTCTGATCAACCAGGTCTTCCCCGATGCCACCTTCGCCGCCGACGCAGCGGCCTATGTCGAACTGGTCAGCCGTCACAGCGGCCCGGTCCTTGCCTACACCAAGGAAGCCCTGCGCCTGGGCCGGGGGCGCACTCTCCAGGAAGCGCTCCCCGACCTGGAGACCCTCTACCTGGACAAGCTCATGAAAACCCAGGATGCCCGGGAAGGGCTCAAGGCATTCATGGAAAAACGCCGGCCCAACTTCCAGGACGCCTGAGCCCCCGCCCCGCGGAGCTGCCCCGGCCCAGTGCTAGAATTGCCGGCGCCGCAACAGGCGGTGGGAGCGTGCCATGGCGTACAAGGGGGCGGATTTCTACCTTTCCGATGAACTCTTCACCGAGGAAGAGATCCTCATCCGTGACTCGGTCCGCCAGTTCGTGACGGATCAGATCATGCCCATCATCGCGAAGCACAACCGGGAGGGTACGTTCCCCGCCCACCTGGTACCGGGTCTGGGCGAGCTCGGCCTCCTGGGCGCCAGCCTGGAGGGGTATGGCTGCGCCGGCGTCAGTGCCACCGCTTATGGCCTCATGATGGTGGAACTTGAACGCGGCGACTCGGGGATCCGCTCCTTTGTCTCGGTGCAGGGAGCCCTGTGCATGTACCCCATCTACCGCTTTGGAAGTGAGGAACAGAAGCAACATTATCTGCCGGATATGGCCAAGGGCGAAGCCATCGGCTCCTTTGGCCTCACCGAGGCGGACTTCGGATCCAACCCGGGCGGCATGCGCACGCGCGCCGAGAAGACGGCCGGAGGATATCTCCTCAACGGCAGCAAGTCCTGGATCACCAACGGCACCATTGCCGACGTGTCCATCATTTGGGCCAAGCTGGACGGCGTGATTCGCGGCTTCCTGGTGGACAAGGGGACCAAGGGGTTCAGCGCTCAGGACATCAAGGGCAAGTTCTCGCTGCGGGCGTCGGTGACCTCCGAGCTTCTCCTTGAAAATGTTGAGGTCCCCGAGACGGCGTTGCTGCCGGGCACCGAGGGCCTCAAGAGCGCCCTCAGTTGCCTCAACCAGGCGCGTTACGGCGTCGCCTGGGGCGCCATCGGCGCGGCCCAGGCGGTTTTCGATGAGGCGGTCCGTTACGCCCAGGGCCGTGTGCAGTTCGGGAGGCCCATCGCCGGCTTCCAGTTGCAGCAGGCCAAGATGGCGGAGATGCTCACCGAGATCACCAAGGCTCAGTTGCTCTGCGCCCGCCTGGGGCGCCTGAAAGAAGCCGGCAAGGCGACACCGGCCATGGTCTCCCTGGCCAAGCGCAATAATGTCGCCATGGCCCTGGATGCGGCCCGCACCGCCCGTGACATTCTCGGCGCCGTGGGCATCATGGACGAATACCAGACCTTCCGCCATATGTGCAACCTGGAATCGGTCAAGACCTATGAAGGCACCCATGACATCCACACCTTGATCCTGGGACAGGCCATCACCGGGCTGGACGCCTTCGAATAATCCGGAGACGGACAACCATCCAGGCCCGGGTCAGGACCTGCCGCCGCCCTTATGCCGGCGATCCAGGTAAACGGCAAGCCGCGCCACTCCCTCCGCGAAATCGCCGGGTCGCGGCAGGAGGCTGATCACCAGGAAGGTGCCGCCGGTGAAATCGTAGTAATAGCCCGGGTGAACCAGCACACCCTCTTCCCGCAACAGGGCCAGAGCGTCCTCCTGATCTTCGCGCACCCCGGGCAGGCGAATCACGGCGGACCAGCCGCCGGCCGCGGGCAGAAGCTCCCCTCGACACGCCTGGCGCAGGGTGCGGGCCAGGACACGCCGGTTTCCCTTGAGTCGCCGCCGCAACTCACGCCGGTAGGCCCAGGCCCCGCGCAGCCAGGCCGGTAGAGCCTTCTGTTGCGGGGTGGCCAGCGAGAGGTAGGTATCGGCGATGAGGTCCAGGCGCGCCAGTGCCTCCCGGCGCCAGCGCGCCTCACCACCCAGCAACAGCCAGCCCACTTTCATCTGCGGCAGGCCCGCCTCCTTGGAAAGACCTCCCAGGCTGACCCGCCTGCCGCCCCGGCCGGCCAGGGCCAGACAGGGTGCCGGCTTCCCAGCAGCGTGCTCCGGCATGGAGCACCAGTCCCGGTGGCCCATGAACTGAAAGTCGGCGAAGACTTCATCACTGATGACCACCAGATCGCGGGCTGCCGCCAGCTTCATCAGAGCCGCAGCCTCGCCGTTGCTCAGGGTCCAGCCGGTGGGATTGTGGGGGCTGATCACCACCATGGCCCGGGTCCTGGACGTCACCCGTACGGCGACGTCTTCCAGGTCGAGCCGCCAGCGATCCTGCAGAGCCAGCGGGTAGGTCACCGCTTTGACACCTTCCAGGGCCGCCAGATGGGTGAACAACGGGTAGCCGGGAGCCGGCACAAGGATCTCATCACCGGGATCACAGAGGAGCTTGAAGAGCCAGCTATAGGCCTCACTGGTGGACGCCGCCAGCACGAGGTCATGGGGCCGGGGTCTGTGCTTCGCCGGTCGCCGCCTGGCCAGGTCACGGGCCAGGGCAACACGTGCGTCTGCATCGCCGCGCGGGTCGGGGGCATAGGTGGTACCTGCCGGGTGGGTCAGAGCCGCCAGCACACCGGGGTCGGATGCCAGGCCGGCCAGGGTCGGGTTGGAGAGAGTGAGATCCAGGATGGGCGCGCCCAGACGGCGCCGGCGACTGACAGCGCGGGCCAAGCGGTTCCTGTGGGCAGGGTCGGGGATACGGCGGGAAAACGAAGCGGGCACGCCGGCAGTCTAGATCCTTCCCGGGCCGACCTGCCAGATGGTCAGGCGGAAGCCTCGCCCTCCTTATTATTCAGAAAGTCAGTGGGAATCTCCTGACTCTTGAAGGCCGTGATCAGGTTATGCTTGTCCAGGGCCTTCATGTAGGCCTCCTTGGGTTCCACCACGCCGTCCTTCACCAGCTTCAGAAGCGCATCGTTCATGGTGATCATGCCGTACTTGCGCCCGGTCTGCATGATGGAAGCGAGCTGGAACGTTTTGGCTTCCCGGATCAGGTTGGAGACGGCCGGGATTCCCATGAGCACTTCCAGCGCCGCCACCCGACCGCCCTCCTTCTTGCGGCAGAGCACCTGGGCGACGATCGCCTTGAGAGACTCGGCCAGCATCACCCGGATCTGCTCCTGCTGATCCGCGGGAAACTGATCGATGAGCCGGTCCACGGTGGAGATCGCCGAGGATGTATGCAGAGTGCCGAACACCAGGTGTCCCGTTTCCGCCGTCTCCAGAGCGATGGCCACCGTCTCGAGGTCACGCATCTCGCCCACCAGAACGATATCGGGATCCTCCCTCAGGGCGGCCCGCAGAGCCTGCTTGAACCCCTCGGTATGCTTGCCCACTTCCCGCTGGTTGATCAGGCACTTGCGGTGTTCATGCACGAACTCGATGGGATCTTCGATGGTGATGACATGATCGGTGCGTATGGTGTTGATGTGATCCACCAGGGCCGTCAGGGTGGTGGACTTGCCGGACCCGGTGGGTCCCGTCACCAGGACCAGCCCCTTGTTCAACAAGCAGAGGTCCCGGAGCGCCCCTGACAGGCCCAGGTCATCCACGGTCAGGATCTTGGAGGGGATCACCCTGAAGACACCTCCGGGCCCTTTGCGATCCATGAACAGGTTGCAGCGGAACCGGCACAATCCCGAGATCTCGTAGGCAAAGTCGGTATCGTTAAGACGCTCAAACTCCTCCCAGTTCTCCGCCGGCGTGATCTCCTTCAAGAGGGCCGGGACCTGGTCGGCGCTCAGCTTGCTGGCCCCGGGGATCGGCTCCAGGTCGCCGTCCACCCGCAACATGGGTGCAGCATCACTGCTCATGTGCAAGTCCGATGCTCCTGCGTCCACCATGAGATGGAACAATTGGTCCATGTGCCGGGGCGTGCCGCTGAATCCGACGGCGTCCTGGGTGGCTGCCGTCTGCTCAGGAACAGCCACCGTACCGGAGCCGTTCTCCCCGGCCATGGTGATGGTCACGGTGCCGGTGGCCGGCGCATCCACGGCGACGGTGACACCATCGCTGACATAGGTGAAGCTCACCGCCTTGCCGGAGGCCAGGCTCGGGCGCTGAGAAGCCGGCGCGATTTCCGCCACCAGGCGCGCCGCCTGGGCGGCACTGAGGGCCGAGTTCACGATGGGGCGCCGGGTCCCCTTCAGGATCAAGGCGGGCTTCTGGCCATCCTGCAGGACCAGGGCTTCGCCCCCATGTTGGGCAAGGGCACCGATGAGTTGATCGAGCTGAGCCATGTCTCTCCTTAATCCAGGGTTGTCACGTGGCAGCGCTGGACGATATCCACACCATCGTCGTGCACCACGGGCAGAAAGCGCAGGGCGTTGTTGAGCTTGTCCACCGGGCGGGACAGGGAGTCGGGGGTTTGAACCGCCACCTGGCCGGAGATCCGTGAGCCATCGCTGAGAGTTAGAATCGCGGTCTCCTCCGCGGGGGCGGCGGCCATGTCCAGGACCCGTCCCGAGTCAGGCACGTCAGGACTTTCCCGGGCGGCTTCCATATCGGCCGTCAGACGCACCCTTACGATGTGGTCTTTATTCAGCACCAGACCGCGGGCGCTGCGTTGGTCGCTCACCTCGAACGGTATGAACTCCCGCGGGTCGTTGAGAGTGCGCAGCAGAAGATCGGTGTTTTCGTCGACCCGGGGGTCCTCCACCAGAAACATACGGCCTGACAGGTTCCGGCCGTCGGCCAGGAAGACCTCCACCCAGACCGGCCGGGTGGGGACCTGGAAATCCTTCATACTGACTCCTTAGCGTGGGGCCAGATGGCCGGGAACAGGCCCGTTCCCGGGCTTTTGCCGCCCTTACCCTGGGAACCTATATTCCAGATGTCGCTGATTCAATGTCGCT
>JAPUKF010000251.1 GCA_027295805.1 Acidobacteriota bacterium
GTGACATCGTCGCCCAGCTCGACACCCGCACCGAGCACAACATGGGCGTGGAGCCGCACACGATGTCCCATGCGCACGCCATCACCCAGGATGACACCGGGGCCGATGTCCGGATCATCGCCAATCAGGACGTTTCGCCCCTGTTCCGCTGCCGCGTGAATCCCGGCGGGCGGCGGCGGTGGCGGCGCGAAAAGGGTCAGGGTCAGAGCCAGGGCCAGGTAGGGATCGGCCACCCGGATGACATCCCGGCCCGGCAGGTCCTCACCGGGCGCGGCCAGGAGCGCTCCGGCCCGCGAGGTTCTGGCGGCCTGGGCATAGCGGGGATTGGCTAGAAAGGAGAGATCCCCGGGACCGGCGGTGGCCAGGGGGGCCACGGCTTCCAGCCGGCGCTGGGGGTCACCCTCCACCGTACCGCCCACGTGAGCGGCAATCTCCGCCAGAGTCCGGCTCACGCTGGCGACCCGCTCAGTTCCCCTCGCCGCCGGCGGGCGGGTACGATTCATTGAAGAGGTCCACCACCATCTGGCTGATATCCACCGCCGCCGCGGCGTAAACCACCTGGGTGTTGCTCTCGAAGATCAGAGAGAAGTTCTGCTTCTCCCCCACGGCCTCGATGATTTCCAGAAGTTTCCGGTCGAGCTGGTTCTGGACGTCTTCCAGTTCGATGCGCAGGTTGGTGTTGGCTTCCTGCTTGGCCGAGTCCAGTTGCACCAGTTTCTGCTGCAGATTTTTCTGCATCAGGCTCTTGCGATCATCGGAGAGGGTGAACTCCCCCTCCTTGAGTTTCTGCTGAAGTTCGCGAATCCCCTGCTCCTTGATCTGGATCTCGCCCCGGAATTCTTCGCGCTTGTCGTTGAGAACTTTCTGCAGCCGCTGCCCCTCCGCCGTTTCGGCGAAGACCACCTTGGAGTCAAAAACACCAACCTTGAGAGTCTCCTGGGCGGGAGCCAGCCCGGGCAGGAGGAGGATCGCGGCAAGGGCGGCCAGTGTCAGTATGCGTCTGCTCATGAGTACCTTTTCTCCCGACCGGCCATGAGGCCCGGAAGGGTGGGGGGTCAAAATGGAAATCCGATGGAGAACTGGAACGAGTTAATATCATCATTATCCCTCTCGTCCAGCACCTGCCCCCAGATCAGACGCATGGGCGCCTGGAAGATGGGCAGGTGGAAACGGGCCTCCACGCCGTAGGAGACGCGTAAATCGCTGAGGTCGACCCCGGTCACCTCGCCATAGGACTGGCCGCTGTCGACGAACAGGACCAGGTCCAGCGGGTCTGAGACGCGCATGACGTACTCGGCCTGGAGGAGGATGTACTTGTTACCCCCGACATCGCCAAAGGGAATTCCGATGATGTTGCCTTCGGTGTCGATGATGGGATCGATGCCGGCGATGGGACCCAGAGGCGCCAGGCTGCGCGTCTGGAAAACCCGGGGGCCGCGGGTGTCGCCGCCCAGGAAAAACCGCTCCGAGCGGGGGACCAGGGAGTCATTGAGAGGCTCCAGGATTCCCCCCTCGGCATGAAATGCCAGATGGCTCTTGCGCCAGAGAGGCCGGTAATAGACAAAGCTGACGATGGGCTTGAAGAAATCGTTGTCGCCGCCCAGAAATGACCCGGTGAGTTCGATGCTGGCCCGCACGCGCATCCCCTTGGTCGGGCGGAAGGGATTGTTCACCGTATTGTAGGTGATCCTGGGAATGATGCTGGAGTTTGTGGTCGTCTCGAAGGCACCGAAAGCGGTGCCGAACTGGAGGTCCAGCAACTCGCCGATCTCGTCCAGACTCAGATCCTCGAAGCCTGGAGGCAACTGGTTCACATCGAAGAAGAAGACGGAGCCGCCGGCTTCATCGAATCTCTGGAAACGGTAGGTTGTCGTCCATGAGGTGAAGTTACCCAGACGCTGGCCGAACAGCAGGGTGAAGCCCTTGGACTCTCGGCTGAAATCGGTGAATTCAAGCTGCCGGGCGAAGATGGAACCGCCCACGGTGTTGCGAGTGCCCAGAAAGTACGGCTCGGTGTAAGAGAGGTTGATCAACTGGCTGCGACCGCCCACCTGCAGGGAACTCTGCAGGATGGCGCCCCTGCCCAGGAAGTTGCGTGTGGAGTAGGATCCCTGGAAGAAGGCGCCTTCCACGCCCGAGAAGCCGCCACCGACCTGAATTTCGTTGCGCCCCTGCTCGGCGCCGGTGATCTTGGCATCCAGCTTGGACTTCCTGGGCACAGGAGTGATTTCCGGTTCCTGGGTCAGGGCCCAGTAACCGAGTTGATTGATGCGGGTCAGCCCGATCTGCCAGAGGCGGGTATTGAAGACCTCGCCTTCCGAGATGGGCAGCTCGCGGCGCAGGACCCGGTCCCTTGTGGAAGTGTTGCCGGCAAACTCCACCTTGCCCAGAATGTACTGCTCCCCTTCGTTGACACTCACCGTGACATCCGCGATGTGGACACCGTCAGGCTGCCGCTCCAGGCTGCGATTGGTGGCGGCGTAAAAATAGCCGCGTTGCCCGTACAGAGATTCGATGCTGTCCAGGCCGCTCTGCAGGGCGCTGGCGTTGAAGGTCCTGCCGCTCTGCAGAGGGATGAGTGACTGAAGAACCGCCTCCTCGAACACCGTGGCCCCGGTCACACGAATCTCACCGACCTTGTACTCGGGTCCCTCCTCCACTCTCACCGTGATGACGGCCTTGCGCTTGGGCGGCAGGCGCTTGGCCATCTTCTTCTCATACTTGGCCAGCCGTTCGGCGTCTTTCAGAACTCTCTTCTTCTTGTGCTTGTCGCTCTCGTTGGCGGGCACGGGCAACACTTCGGGTGGTAGCGGCGGCGGTTTCTGCTTGCCTTTCTTGTGGATGAAGTCCGCCACCGGCGGCTTCAGGGAGATATCCAGCCGGCCCTTGGAGAGATAGGCCCGGCGCACGGCCTCCAGATCGGCTCCGAAACGAGCGGGATGGTAGAGGTCCTTCTTGGAGAAGATCCCCTTGAATCCGGTCTCAATGGTGTTGGGCATGAGATCCTTGAGCTGCCCGTCCTTGAATATCTCATTCCCTTCGAAGTTGATTTTCTTGATCAGAGTCTTGGCGCCGGCCTGGACCTGAAACTTCACCATCTGGGTCTGGCCTCCTCCGTCGACAACGGTGGAGTGAACTTCGGTGCCCAGAAATCCCTTCTCTTCATGCATCCGCTTGATTTCTTCTTCCACGGCGCGGATGCGTTCACGGTCGATGGGCTGATTGAGGCGGATTTCCAGGTCCCGTTCCCGCAGCTGGTCTTCGATGGCCGATACGGCTACCACGGGGCTCTTGCCGAAGTCCACCGCTATAACCACCGGACGCTCCACCACGTGAAAGACAACCACTTTGCCACCGGTCGCATCCAGGGCCTCCACCCAGACATCATCGAAAAGTCCCGACGACCAGATCACACGGTATTGACGGCGCACGGTCTCGGCGCTGTAGTTCTGACCAGTGCGCAGGGAGGTGAGGCGAAAAAAGCCGGCATCGGTGATGCGCCTGTTGCCCTCCACGCGCACGTCCACGATGCGCGGTGCCTGGTCGGACGCCTCAGCATCCTGGGGCACCATGGCCGCCACCGGCAGAGCAGGCGCAGCCATGGCCAGCATGAGCGCGGCCGGCACAGCCCAATATAGAAAAAGGGGTCGCCCCCCTTTGGCACTGCCTGATCTCAATTGTCCGTCCAGCCCATCCCCGGCCGCCGGCAGGCGCTGCCTGCTCCGTCTGCCGGAACTCCCGTCAATCATCCAAGGAGTTGATCATCTCCATCTGTTGGAAGACCAGCTTGCCACCCTGGAGCCGGATTTCCACCTCTCCGGCGTTCTGCATCTCACCACGGATGACTTTTTCCGAGAGAGCATCCTCGATGTGCTTCTGGATGGCCCGTCGCAAGGGACGTGCTCCATACACGCGATCGGCGCATATGGTCTGGATGAGCCAGTCGTAAACTTCCTCGTGGGGGTTGAGAATGATGCCTTTGTCGCTGAGCGTCTTGTTGAGCTGATCCACCATGAGCCGGGCGATGGCGCGCAACTCATCGTCGGTCAGGGGAGCGAACACCACCTGCTCATCGATGCGGTTGATGAACTCCGGCGACAGGGTGCGCTTGACCTCTTTGAGGACTTCGCCCCGCCGGAAGGCTGACAGCCCGGATTGTGACTCTTCCTTCCCAAATCCGACCTGGGTGGTGCCAGTGAATGTCTTTGAGCCGATATTGGAGGTCATGATGAGAATAGTGCTGGCAAAGTCGATGGTATCGCCGTAGGCATCCTGCAGCCGTCCTTCGTCGAAGACCTGCAGAAGGATATTGAGGATATCCGGGTGAGCCTTTTCGATCTCATCCAGTAGAACGACCGAGTAGGGCTTGCGCTTGACGCGCTCGGTCAGCAGTCCTCCCTCTTCGTGGCCCACGTATCCCGGCGGTGAACCGATCATCTTGGCCACTGAGTGCTTCTCCATGAATTCGCTCATGTCGAAGCGGATCATTGCGCTTTCGTGTCCAAACAGGAACTCCGCAAGCGTGCGTGCGACTTCGGTCTTGCCCACTCCCGTGGGCCCCAGGAACAAGAATACTCCCACCGGGCGCCGCTGGTCGCGCAGACCGGCGCGGCTGCGGCGAATAGCCCGCGCCAGCGCGCTGATAGCTTCTTCCTGGCCCACCACCCGCCTGTGGAGTCCCTCTTCGATCTTCATGAGGCGCTCCATTTCTTCGCCGTGCACCGACTCCAGGGGCACACCGGTCCAGCGGGAGATGACATCCTCCACATCTTCGCGCTTCACATCCAGGATCCGCTGGCTTTCACCTTCGCAGGCACTCAACAACTCTTCATGCCGCTTGCGGGAAACTACCTCCTGGTCGTGGTAGCGCACGGCAGCGTCAAAATCTTTCTGCGAGAGCGCGCTGCGCATCTTTTCTACCGCCTGGTCGATCTCTTTTTCAATGGCCCGCACATCCGTGTAGGAATTTTTCTTGCCAAGCTTGACCCTGGCGCCGGCCTCGTCGATGACGTCGATGGCTTTATCGGGCAGGAATCTGTCGCTGATATACCGTCCGGCCTGGTAGACGGCTGCGGCAATGGCTTCGTCGGTGTACCGGACCTGATGGAAGCGCTCGTAACGTTCTTTGATGCCGTGCAGAATATCGATGGTCTCGGCCTCGGTGGAAGCCACGACCTTGATGGGCTGAAAACGGCGCACCAGGGCCCGGTCCTTCTCGATGTGCTTGTGGTAATCCCTGGGAGTGGTGGCGCCGATGCACTGGACCTCGCCTCGGGACAGGGTCGGCTTGAGGATATTGGCCGCGTCCAGACTCCCTTCGGCGGAGCCGGCGCCGATGAGAGAATGTATTTCGTCGATGAAGATGATGATGTCCTGGCTGGCGGTCAGTTCAGCGATGATGCCCTTGAGGCGCTCTTCGAACTGGCCCCGGTATTTGGTGCCTGCCACCACCAGGGGAAGGTCCAGGGCCAGAATGCGCTTTCTGATCAGGGACTGGGGCACTTCACCGGCGTAGATGCGCGCGGCAAGGCCCTCCACGATGGCCGTCTTGCCCACGCCGGGTTCACCGATGAGCACCGGATTGTTCTTGCGCCGGCGGGAGAGGACCTGGATCATGCGCTCCAGTTCCCCGCCGCGCCCGATGAGCGGGTCGAACGAATTCTTGGCGGCCAGGACGGAAAAGTCCCGGGCGAACTCGGACAGGAAGGGCGTCTCTTTTTTCTTGCGCGGCGATGATCTCTTCTTGAGGACATTGACCAGGTCCTCGCGCACCATATAGAGGCTCATTCCCTTCTCGGTCAAAACCCGGCCGGCGGTGGAATTCTCCTCGCGCAGCAGCCCAAGGAGAAGGTGCTCCGTGCCGATGGAAGGATGCAGGAGGCGTTCAGCTTCCTCCTCGGCAAAGCCCAGGACTCGTTTGACCTCGTCGGAAAACGGAATCTCCACCGAAGTCGCCGTGCGTTCCCGGGATGGACCACGAGCCTCCAATTCGGCTCGCAGGAGATCCACGTTGATATTGGAACGGGCGAGGAGCTCGGCAGTGATGTCTTCGTTTTCTTTGATGATACCCAGCAGCATGTGCTCGGTGCCGATGACCTTGCTGCCGGTCTGACTTGCCTCGTAACGCGCGAGAAACAGGATGCGCTTGGCCTTCTCGGTAAACTTCTCCAGCATCGCCGGCTGTCCTTCCGTGGACCGACCCTTGTCAGAAAGTCACGCCACTGGCGGCATCCTGCCCGGATCTTTCCCGGTCAAATCGTCCGCCTGCTACCAGGGCGGCGATTCTATCACACCGATTCGCGAGCTCTCGGGCATGGGTGACCAGGATCACGGCCAGTTTTCGGCTCTTTTGCGCCTTCTCCAGGGCGTCGAACACGGTCCCGGCTGTGCGCGGATCGAGGTTGCCGGTGGGCTCATCGGCCAGCAGAATGGTCGGCTCCTGAACCAGCGCCCGGCCGATGGCCACCCGCTGGCGCTCGCCGCCGGAAAGCTGAGAGGGAGTGTGGTGGCCGCGGCGACCCAGGCCCAGTTCCTCCAGCACCTTCCGGGCCCGGGCCCGGGCTTCGCCAGAGGAAAGACGACCCACCAGGAGGGGCATCATGACGTTCTCCTCGGCAGTGAAGTCGGGCATGAGGTGGTGAAACTGAAAGACAAATCCGATGCTGCGGTTGCGCACGTCGGCCCGCTGATCAGGGCTCAGCGACGCCAGTTCCCGTCCGTCCAGGAGAACCTGCCCGGCGTCGGGCCGATCCAGACCACCCAGGATGTGCAGGAGAGTCGATTTCCCCACTCCTGACGGACCCACCACCGCCAGCAGTTCGCCTCTGGCCACGTCCAGGTCACAGCCGTTCAGGATGGTCAGCCTCTCCCCTCCCGAGGCATAGGTCTTCACCAGTCCTCGCGCCGACAGAACCGGCGTCCCGTCACTCATAGTGAAGTGCCTCCACGGGATCCAGCCGCGCTGCCCGCCACGCCGGGTAAAGAGTCGCGACAAACGAAACCAGAAGCGCAACAACGACTGCCAGCACCACGTCGCCGATCCCAGTATGGAAGGGAACGGCGGGAATCAGATAGACCTCGGGAGCCAGGCGGATGAGTTTGTAGGTATCGAGAACCTGGCAGACCCCGACCCCCAGCAGGGTGCCCACAACCGTGCCAATGATCCCGATGATCACCCCTTGCAACATGAAGATCAACACGATGCCCCGGGCACGGGCGCCCATGGCCATGAGAGCACCGATCTCGCCGACCTTGGCCATGACCATGAGGATCAGGGTGGAGACAATGTTCAGACTGGCCACCAGGATGATCAGGCCCAGAGCAAGGAACATCACGACTTTCTCGGTACGCAGCGCCTTGAAAAAGTCGGCATTTCGATCCATGACCGTGCGCACGAAATAGTCGTCACCCAGGGCCGCCGTCACCTCCGCCGCCGCCCGGTGAATCCTTTCCGGTCGATCCACCTTCACCTGCAGGGCGCTGATGCCGCCGCTACCGCCACGGGACAGGAATCGCCGGGCCTCCTCGATGTGCAGGTAGGCTCTGGTCGTGTCCCACTGGTAGAAATCGAGGTCGAACAGACCCACCACCGTGAAGAGCCGATTGCGGACCAGGGGAGGCGTCAGAGGCGAGACCCGGACCTGGGGGATCACCAGCCTGATGCTGTCCCCCACGGTCACTCCCAGAGAGGCCGCCAGGTCCACCCCCAGAACCACACCGCCGGCGTCCGGCGTGAGGTCATCCAGAGAGCCCAGAACCATGTTGGCCGGGACGGCGGTGATCCCTGTCTCCAGAGCCGGATCCACGCCCCGGATCTCAACGCCGGCCGGCTCGCGGCCGGGCGCTCCCACGGCCAGCCCGTTCCCCAGAACCACCGGGGCGACTGCGATGATTCCATCCAGTGCCGCCACGACACTTGTGGCGGCGGCAGGAGCCGGCAACGGTTGCGCGGGGAGTGCATTCCAGACGATGAGATCGGGATCCCCGGAGAGAATCTTGTCCTGTAGTTCCTCGAAAAAGCCGGTCTCCACGGCCTGGGCGATGATCAGGGCGGCCACCCCTACGGCCACACCCAGGATGGAGATGAAAGTGATGACCGACACGAAGGCCTGCTTGCGGCGGGCGCGCAGGTAGCGGAGTGCAATGAACAACTCGTAACGCACGGGCCAGACTTCTCAGGGCGCGGCGGTGCCGCGCCGACGTTTGCTGGCCACCCATGAGCCCTCGGTGGCGCGGTTGGCCGTGAGGTCCCGCTCGTTCCAGGTGCCCCGGATACCCAGGCCGGCGCTGTCGATACGGCCCGTGAGGTCGGCAAATCGCCCTTTCACCGCGTCGATGCGTTCCAGGAAGATCTTGCCGCCGACCACCGTGCCCTGCAGGCTGCCGTGCCAGCCGCCGTCCAGAACATATTCGCCCGTGATCAGGGTGCCATTCTGGAAGATGGTGAAAACCCCATTCTCACGGGTGGGAATGAAACGGACATCCCATACGCCGGTCAGGCTGTCGGTGTCGGCGGGAAGCATCCCCACCAATTGATTGGCTCTCTGGCTCAGGGCTGCCAGGCGCTGGCGGCTGGCTTCGATGCGCAGGCGCAGGGCACGGCCCTGGTCACCGAGAATCTTCACCCTGCCCTCGGCATCACTGATGCGTTCCTCCAGGTCTTCCGATTCCAGATCCCGCTCGCCACTATCGCCGGTGTTGAACAGGAGGTCCATGTCCACGTAGAGGGCCGCCAGGTTATCCAGGGCCACGTCCCGCCGGGTCCGCCAGGCGGTGAATCGCCTCAGCTCCGCCACCAGGGCATCGGCCTCGATTTCCCGATCCACCTCGATACTGATCAGAGCCCCCAACATGGCATCGGGCCGCAGCAACTCGTCGGGCGCCAGCAGGCCCCGCAGGTCGTCGGCCTCCTGCGGGCCCGACATGGCCGGGAGAGGCAGGGCCACGGCCAGGATCACCGCGAGAGCGGCCGCCACGGCCAGGCTGGGGTCCATGGGCTGACGGATGCGGCTTCTCTTCACGATCCCTCCCCAACGTGAGCCGCCAGCGCCAGGGCGATGGCAACTCCGTTGGCCACACAGCCGCCGCGCAGGTTATCAGCGACGATCCAGAGGCCGACCCGGCCGCCACCCTCGTCGCCGAGATCGGAGACATGGATCGATTGGCTAGCGCCCAGATCCGCCGGCGTCTGGGGGCCAAAAGAAAATGGCGCCCTGGATAGACGCCTTCGGCGCACTGCCGGCGCGGGTGGCCGCTCAAAACGCACCGAGACCAGCAGGCTGATGCCATGAAAAACAGATCCCACCAACGCCCGCATGGACACCGCGTCGGCCTCGAGATCCAGGATCCGGGAAAGTTCGCCGCGCAAGCGTGCATCCAGATCCGGCCACCCCTGCTGCACATTCATCAGAGCATGGGGCACAGCATTGAAAGCCACCTGCCTGGAGAAGATCCTCTCCGGCTTTTCGCCGCAGCTGAGGATTCCCGCTGTCTGGCGGTAGAGTTCCTCCACCGCCGGCTCTCCGCCATCGGAAACAGGCGTGATGGCGGTGCCCCTGACCTCCAGGATGGTCGTGCCCTTGCCCAGGGCCCCCAGCACGGTTGAAAGAATTTGCGCCGCCTGGTGGGGAGCCCGGATGTGCGCCGCTCCATGGGTGGGCAAGGCATGGGCATTGATGTCCATGCTGATCACCGGATCATCGGCATCGGCGTGGGCATCTGCAAGATCGATGATGAAGGCGTCACCAGCCGCGGCGGCGGTCATGGCATGGCGCGCGGCCTGGCCCTGTTCGCAGATGAAGAGGATGTCCGCCCTGGCGAGCTTCTCGGGGTCCAGTTCTCCCACAAGGTGAGCTTCGCCACCGTACTCGGTGATTTTCCCCGTGTCCTCCCCATCACCCATCATGGTGATTTCTTGCAGGGGAAAACGCCGATCCCACAGAACGCGGCGCAACTCCCTGCCGAGGACGGAGGTGG
Source organism: Acidobacteriota bacterium (assembly GCA_027295805.1). Classification (GTDB taxonomy): domain Bacteria; phylum Acidobacteriota; class Polarisedimenticolia; order SMYD01; family SMYD01; genus SMYD01. The sequence continues at coordinate 9,976 of JAPUKF010000251.1, forward strand.
CGCCCACCATGGCGACCTTCAGAGCCGCGCCGGTCGCGTCAGATTTCATGACCATCCCGTGCGCTGTGCGCCTGGGGACCTGTGCCGGCATCGGCCAGGGCGGCACCATCCTGGGCTGCGGTCGCCGGCGCCCCGCTGTGGCGTGAACGCCGCCGGCGCGGGATCAGACCGGACAACATGTAAAGCAGGGAGAGGGACAGGAGGGCCACCTGCGGTTCGGCCACCACGGCGGCCAGCAGCAGGGCCAGCAGCCCCACAATCAGGAACGATCGGCGCTTGCCACGGGCGTCCAGAGACTTGAACGAACGATAACGGAGTCGACTGACCATGAGCCCCGAAAGCAACAACACCAGAACGAGAACCGACACCGCCAGGCCCGGTTCGACGATGGGTTGCGGGTGATAGAAGATGATGGCACCCACCACCATGGCGGCGGCCGGGATAGGCAGGCCGATAAAAAACCTCTTATCGCCGCCGGCTGGCTGAATGTTGAACCGGGCCAGGCGCATGGCGCCGCAGATGAGAAAGAGGAACGACGCCACCCAGCCCCAACGGCCCAGGCTCTCCATACCCCAGCGAAAGACCAGAAATGCCGGCGCGACCCCGAACGACAGCACATCGGCCAGCGAGTCGAACTGCACGCCGAATGAACTGGTGGTGCCGGTGGCTCGCGCCACCCGCCCGTCCAGGTTATCCAGTACTGCCGCCACGCCCAGCAACAGGGCGGCCCGGGCGAACTCATTCTGTTGAGCGGCGATGATGGCGGCATAACCGGCGAGCACATTGCCCACGGTCAGCAGGCTGGGCAGGATGAAGATCCCGCGCCGGGCTCGGGCCCCCATAGGACGCTTGTGGCGTCCCAGGATGCCATAGCGGGGCAGGGCGTTACGCGACATGGCTGTCACTTGCGGGGGGAACCGCCATGGATGCCATGACCGTCGCACTGGTGCGCACTTTTTGACCCTTTTTAACCCGCAGATCCGCCGCCAGAGGCAGGAACAGGTCGACCCGCGAACCGAACCGGATCAGCCCCATGCGATCCCCCGCCTTGAGCCGGTCACCCACCGCCAGGTCGCAGACGATCCGGCGCGCGATGGCGCCGGCGATCTGGGTGACCGCCAGCGGCCCGTACGGCGTCTGCAGGTCCACCCGGTTGCGCTCATTCTCTGCCGAGGCCTTGCCGTGGAAGGCGGCCCGGAAACGGCCGCGGGAATAACGAATATTGCTCACCGCAGAGATCACAGGCGCCCTGTTGACATGAACATTGAAGATAGAGAGAAAGATCGAAACCCGGCGTGCCCGGCCGCCCGGGAAGGCGACATCATCCACCTCTCTGATCTCCACCACGCGGCCGTCAGCGGGAGAGATGATAAGCCCTTCTCCCGCAGGCGGAACACGGTGGGGATCCCGGAAGAAATACAGGACAAAGAGCAGGGGGATCGACGCAGGTATTGCCCATACGACACCGCCGGCCAGGACCGCAACCACGACGATCACGAGGCACAACAGGGTGAATGGACGTGCTTCAGGGGCAATGCTCATGATTAGGCGGCCGACCCGGGGCACGGGTCGCCAGGCCTTTCAGGCTGGGCGGTTTCCCGAATTGGAGTCTTCCTGCACAATGGCGGCCATGCGATCCTTGAGAAACAGTTTTCTTTTCTTCAGACGGCGGGTTTCCAGCTCTTCTCCGGCCTTCAGGAAGCGACGGCGGCACAGGCTTCTGAGCCTGGTCTCCAGTTCCTGATGTTCCCGGTTCAGCTGACGAAACTCTTTGTTTTCACCCAACAGCACATGGGTCCGGCACGTCGCGTTCATCCAGATTCTCCTTGTGATTCCTGCGTCCCGGGATCCAATCGTAACACCGGCTTCCAGGCGGTTTCAACCGGGCGGTGCACACAGGTCCAGCGTCAGGACCAGGGCATCCTCCGCGGTATCGGCATAGTAGCCGGTCCGCCGCATGGTCTCCCGAAAGCCGAAACCACGATAGAGGGCCCGGGCGGCTGCGTTGGCGGGGCGCACCTCCAGATTGGCAGTGAGACAATTCTCCTTCCGTCCCACCTCCAGGGCATGAGCCAGAAGGGCGGCTCCGACTCCCTGCTGCCGCCAGGTCCTGTCCACCGCCAGATTCTGGATGCGCAACTCTTCGTAAACCACCCAGGCGCACAGGTAGCCCAGGACCCGGCGCGGCGCGGACGGGGCATGAGCGATCCAGGACCGGGCAAAGCGATTAGCCTGCAGTTCCGAGACGAAGGACGAGCGGGACCAGGGAGTCGCGAAAGACGCCTTCTCCAGCGCCATGACCTGATCCAGGTGTCCCATCTCCATGGCCGCGATGGAAATGGGCCGGGGGGTGAAGGTGATGTCATTCTCCACGGACCCTGATCCGTTCAACCGCGGGCCCGGGTGGCGTCGGGAGGACGAAGGTAGCGTGGCGCCGGCGGCAAAGCGGTGCCCGCCTCCAGAGCCTGCCGGCCCAGCCTTGCAGTGGCGGCGGCGACACCGGCTGGCATGCCGGAGACCGTGTCGGCGGGCGCGGCCCCGGCCCGGGCCGCGATGAGACCGGCATATCGAAGGGCGCCATCGCCGGCAAACAGGATCGGGCCGTCAGGGAGGTCGGCCAGCACGTCAACGGGAGGGGCGACGGACTCCGGCCCCGCGGCAACCCCCCCATGAAAGAAACCGGCGTACACCTCATGGCGACCGGCATCCAGCCAGACCGCCACCGGGCGGTCGTCCCCGGAGACGGCCGCCGCCACGGCGGCGAGTGTCGACACACCGGCCAGAGGGCGGCCCACCGCCCCAGCCAGGGCGCGCACCGTGGCCAGACCCACGCGGATGCCGGTGAACCCGCCGGGGCCTACCGTCACGGCCAGCGCTGCCAGGTCAGCCGGCTCCAGGCCGGCGGCGGACAGGATGACGTCCAGGGTCGGCATCAGGGAGCGGGATGGCGATACGCGCCGGTGAAACGCTGCCTCGGCCAGGACCACCGTGTCATCCACCAGGGCGATACCTGTGCGGGCCGTGGCGGTATCAACTCCCAGGACCGGCCCGGCGGCGGCCGCCATCAGTCAGACTGACGGGCGGCGCGGCCATGGATCAGAGACGTCTGCTCCGGGATGAGATGGCAGGCGACGCCCACGTCGTAGCCCTCGCCGTCACGGCGCTCTTCAAGGCGCACAACCCTCCCGGTGAACACGGTGCGGCCCTGCCCCGCAACCTCGATACATTCCAGCTCAACCAGATTGCCCACGTCATATGGCACGGGACTGGCGAACAGGATGCCATCCCGGTGGTCGGGCGAGGGTGCGCCTTCAGCGTCGGAATTGAGAGCGCGCACCACGATGCGGACCGACTCGGGGGCCACTTTCTGAAAACAACGAGCCGGCGGCGCGCCTTGATCGGAAATGCACTTGCCACCGTCGGCCCGGGCTCGAAACATGGCGTTGCGAGCCGCGGCCATCAATTCCCAGCCGAAGCGGGCGTCCGAGGGGAAAGCGGCCAGGCCGATGCTGGCCCGGGTCTCCTCCCCGGTGGGCACCCCCGGCAGCGTCAGACGGGCCAGTTTGTCGGCCACACGATTTGCCACCAGCAGGGCCCCGAACCGCCCGGTGTCGGCGAGAAAGAGAATCATGTCGTTGTCGGGTGTGCGAGCCGTCCAGTCCACATCACGGATCTCATTTTTTATCGCCATGGCGGCCGCCCCCAGGAAGCGCTCGGCTGCGGCCGCCCCCACCCGCCAGACCAGATCGGTCCAGTCATCCAGGCCCAGGCGCACCAGGGCGCACTCCTGGCCAAACCGCTGCGCCCGGCGCAACTCGGATTGCAGGGCACCGGTCAGAGCCGATTGAGAGGTCACCCCGTGGGTGGGGTCGGCCACCCGGCCGGTGGATGGGGCCGTGGAAAGACGCAACTCAGCCAGCCAGGGGTCAGGGCGGCGCCGGTTCTCGGCCAGCAGGAGGTCCAGGAGGGCCAGGCGCAGCGGCACCGGGCGGCCGCGCTCGATGCTCCAGCGTTCCCTTGCCGTCATGGCCTCCTCCAGCAGACGGCGGGACTCGCCGGCGCCCGGGCACATACCGGTGAGGGTGGCGAGGATACGCTCGCTGGCATCGGTGAGACTGGTATCACGATGGTCCAGATGACGGGCCAGGAGAGCCGTGTTGACCGGATCTTCATCCAGGGCGACGAGAACACGCTGCCGCAAATCCTCCCAGTCCGGATCGGGACCTGTCGGCGTCGCGTTCGCCGACACGGATGGGATGTGGGTTTCCTGGATGGGAATCTCGCTCATGGCCGCAAGTTCATCTTAAGTTCGGCCCCGGCGACGGTCAACTCGGCGGGATTTCGGGTTTCATGAGGTGCTCCCGGTGCTACCATGGAACCTTCCCGCGCCAGAGTCGTTTCACCACTGAGTTGGCCTATATCCACCGGGGGGAGCTGGTTGGAAACTTTGCGCGATTCTACCCGTACTCACAATCGGGCCGTCCGGCGGCAGCCTGAGGCGCGCGCGGTTGCGCCGTCGGCAACTCCGGCGACCGATGAGGAGGTTGTGGGCAGGGTTCTGGCCGGCCACCAGGATGCATTCGAGACCCTGGTACGGCGCCATAATCGGGCTATTTACAACTACATCTACCGCATGATTGGGCAGGCCGATCTGGCCGCGGATCTGACCCAGGAAGTGTTCCTCAAGGTGTACATGGCGCTCTCCAGTTTCGACCCCACCTACCGGTTCACCACCTGGCTGTACCGCATTGCCTCCAATCGGGTCATCGACCATATCCGCCGGCAGCGCATGATCCTTGTCCCCCTGGAGCCGCCGGCCGGTGAAACTCGCGGCGCTCCACGAGAGGTGGCGGCCGGGGCGAGAAACCCCCAGGAGAATCTCCTGGATCGGGAGTCGGCCCGGGGCGTGGCTGAAGCCATCGGCGATCTACCTTCCGAATACCGTGAACTGATCATCCTGCGTCACTTCCAGCATCGATCCTACGAAGAGATAGCCCAGATCAAGGACAGCCCTCTGGGCACGGTCAAGAACCGCTTGTTCCGCGCCCGTGAGGCCCTGCGCCGGAGGGTGGCAAGGTGAGACGGACCTGCCATCGCCTGCGTGCCCACGCGCACGCGCTGGTGGAGGGAGATCTGGACAGTGGCCGAGCCGCCAACCTGCAGATCCACGCCGCCGGTTGCCTCCCATGTGAAAAGGTCCTGGAGGGTGCGCGCGCCATCTTTCGTGATCTCGAACGGGAGGCGTCTCTGCCTGCACCGCCTCCGCCAGCGCATCTTGCTACCCGTATCATGGAGTACCTGCCGGATCCTTCGCCCAAGCAGCGCCTGTGGATCGCCGCCGCCTGCTCCGCGGCCATGATCGGCGCCGCCACCCTGTTCATCACCGTGCTGGCACGTCTGCTTCCCACCGGTGGCGGCAGACCTCTGCTGCCCGGCTTGCGTGCCGGGCTGGACACCGCCGCCCAATGGCTTGCCCCCTTCGGCAACCTGCTGAATACGCTGGGCGGCCTGCCCGCGGTCCCCAGCGGCTCCGCCGCCACCGCCGGCCCCTCTGTTCTTCCTGCCCTGGGCCTCATCGCCGCCGGCCTTTTAGGCCTGGCCATGGTGCTGACTCTCTCTGCAAGCCGGCCTGTTCCGTCGGCCGGACGGCGACTGATCCGCACTCCGTAACATTCTAAAAACAAAAGACTTGGGTGACAGAAACGGAATAGATCCTTCGTTCCGGCTGTTTTG
>JAPUKF010000252.1 GCA_027295805.1 Acidobacteriota bacterium
TGTGCTGCCGGGAGGCGGAGCAGCAGTGGCCGGGTTCAGATCGGCCACCTGGGCGAGGGCGACGTGAAGCTGATCCTGGGACAAATGGCCGGCGGCCGCCATGCGCCGCAGAAGGCCGCGGATCTGGCCGGCATGCTCCACCGGCAATGAGCCGGCGGCGGCAACTTCACGGTGAGACCGGTAGGGTGCCGGCAAGACCGAGGCCAGAAATGCTGCCTGGGCGGCGTTGAGAACTGCGGCATCACGTTGAAAATAGTACCGGGAGGCTGCGCCGATGCCGTACACGCGCGGGCCGAACTCCACGATGTTCAAATACATTTCCAGAATGCGGTCTTTGCCCAGGGTGTTCTCCAGCCACCAGGTGTAAACCACCTCCTGTGCCTTCCGTGCCAGGGTCTTGTGGCGGCGCAAGAAGAGATTGCGGGCCAGTTGCATGGTGATGGTGCTGGCGCCCCGCCGCGTGCCGCCGGCCTGCAGATCCGATACCAGCGACTCGCGGATAGCCGGGAGGGAAAATCCGTCGTGCTGGTAGAACCCGGCATCTTCCTGCACCAGAACCGCGGCGATGGCCAGCGGGCTGACCTCGTGCAGGGAATGCCATTGGGGTGTGCCGACCCCCACGGTGCGCTGCCGCCGGGCTCCTTCCGCCGTGGTGATGGTATAGGTGAAGGTACCCTGCTCCAGGCCGGAGGCCTGCGGTGGCACGGCCACTGCGCGACAGTCGTTCTCCACCTCCACCTGGAGATCGGTTGCGTCCAGGTGCTGATCATCAAGCCGGATGTGAGCCCGTCCTTGTAGCAACCCGGCCAGTGAAAAGGCGGTCGCCTCACCGAGAAGATCCCCGGGCACCGCGGCCAGTAGATCGGCACACCCGGTGGAGGGCAGATTCGCCGTCATCTCCACCCTGTATGAAGCCGGCGTCCAGTGCAGTTCGGTCCCGGCGACACCGAAATGCACCGGCGGCAGCGTGACCCGGGCGGTGAACGGCCCGAGACGGGTGTCTCCGGGATGCCAGGATCCGGCGAAATCCGCCATCACGTCCACACCCGTCACCGGACCGTCGGCCAGCAGAGGAGCCGCCAGTGCGGCCTGCCTCAGACGGCCGCCACCCCGGACATCCCAGACGACGGCTTCCCGGCCTGCTGAATCCGACCCGGGAATCCGTACATTCAGATGCAGATCAAGATAAGTGCTTTCGGGATGGAACCACGGCAGCGGTGGCAGAACACCGGTGATATAGGCGAGGGGCAGTCCCTTGGTTCTCAGGGCCAGGCTGCTGTGTTCCTCACCCAGGACGACCTGCCACTCCACGTCCGCTCCCCGGGCAAAACGCGTGCGCCCACGGAGGTGGATCGGCCGGCGCTCTCCATCCCAGAGGGCCGACCAATCCAGTTCCAGGCGCGTGGTGCTGGGAAGAAGCTTGCTGAAGGTCGACGAATGCACCTCCAGGCCCTGGATGATGGGACCGGTGACACCGACCCCCACCCCCCCAACTAGCCCCACCGACCAGCCCAGCGGGCTGCGCAACAGAGGATCGAGCCGGGCCGCCACCAGCCGCGGCATGACCACCATCCAGGCAGCCACCGCCAGAACGGCGGCCACCGCCATGATCCCCACTGCCCTCCGTCGCCCTGCGCCCAAGGAGATGCCCTTCCGATATGACCATATTGTAGTCCCCCACCTCCCTTTGCTGAGACCCCGACCACCAAATTGTCATGGTTGAGGCTGCTCACCCGCCGCAGCGTTTGGACCAGTACCCCGATCCGCCAGAGGGCATCATGGGAGGGTTCAGAACATGACTCGGAAAGAGGGAGAAATGAAAGTTGCCATCCTTGTGGATAGCGGCTTCGAGGAAGAGGAACTCCTCGGGCACCTGTCATTCCTGCAGGAAGCCGGCATCCAGAGCGACATCATCTCGCCAAAGGAAGGGACCATTCGCGGCTGGCATGACGCCGGCTGGGGCGAGAAGCTGGATGTGGACGTCTCTCTGGCCGACGCACGCCCCGACTCCTACGACGTGGTGGTGATCCCCGGCGCGATCATGAACCCGCAGACCCTGCGCAAGGATCGCAGAGCTGAAGCGTTCGTGGGCTCATTCTTCGCCAGCGGCAAACCGGTGGCAGCCCTCTGCCGTGGCCCATGGAATCTCATTGATAACGCCGCCCAGAACCAGTGCAGTATCCACGACTATCGTTCGGTGCGCACCAACGTCGCCGCGCTGGTGACCAAGCTGAAGAATACCGCAGACCAGGAGGCGGCCGGAACCGAACTCCCCGCCTTCTCCGATGAAAAACCTGGACCGGACCTGGGCGGTCGCGAGGCTCGCCGGGAGCTGATCATGTGGATCAGTGAACGACATGCGGGTCATTGACCGCAGCGCCTGAACAAGAGGACCTGCCCGCTCTTTCATCTCATGGAGACCGGGCCGCTGGCCCGCCAGCGGCAGGTGGAACCGGACTCCCGCTTTAACGAGTACACGGCACTCGGGTAAACTCCCGGGAGCATGACTTGTTCACCCCGCCGACTCACCCTGGCGCTGGGCGTCACCGTACTCCTCCTGCTGACGGGAGGACCGGAGCCCGGGACTCTCCATGCCCGGCAGGATGACCATGGGGAGCAGCCAATCATCATGCAGCCCCTGGAACTGGGACTCCAGGAGGAGGCCGGGGTCGCCCTGCTCCTGCTGGATGTGGAAGTCCTGGATAAGGAAGGCCGGCCCCTTCCCGGCCTCACCATGGCTGACTTTCAGATTTTCGTGGACGGCAAGAGCTACCCCCTGGTAGCCGTGGACGATTTCTGCGCCTGCGAGGCGCCTGCGCAGATTGCCGGCGACAGCCCGGCAGCGGCGAGCGCTGAACACGCCGCTGCGGAAGGCGCCCTGCCCGGCAACGGGCCCCGCCCCGAACCCGCCATGCCTCCGCCCCCACCTCCCCGGTTCGTCCTTTTCTTCGACTTCAGCCAGATGCAACGATCCGGCCGGGAGGCGGCCGAGAAGCAGGCCCGCCGCTGGCTGAGTGAGGCCATGCGCCCCGACGACGAGGTTCTGCTGACCGGTTACGCCACCGCCCCGGGTCTGCGGGAAATCACACCCTTAACCTCCGACCGCAGTCAACTCCTGGCGGACCTCACGGCCGCTTTTGCTGACGAGGCTTTCATGGACCCGTTTCCCCTCAGGGTCCACATCCGGCAACGGGAGTGCGAACAGTGCATGATCCAGTGCAGACGGGACGCAGCAACAGCCCTGGTACCCAAACTCGAATGCCAGCGGAGTTGTTGCGGCGTCCCGGCCACGGAAGAGTCTTTCCACGGAAAGCGCTCCCTTGAAGCCCTGGACCTTCTGCTCACGACCCTGGAATCAGTCGAGGGCCGCAAGGACCTGATTCTGTTCAACCAGAACGGAATGATGTTCCCGTCCCGCCTCTACCCGCAACTGGATGCCCTGGAACGGTATGAAATCCTGGATCACGAGGATCGCGTGAAGCGGATCAGCGCTTCGGCCACGACGGCACGAACCGCCCTGCACGTGGCCAACCTGCCTGAATATGGCAACCTTGCCTCGACCATGAGTGAAAGCGCGCGCGACCTGGGGACCCGGTTCGCCGACTACACCGGAGGCACCACCAACCGTGCCATGGCCGACCTCCCTGCCATGCTGGCCTCCGCGGGCCGTCGCTGCTGCATGTACCGCCTCTCCATCGCCCCTCCCCCCGACCCTCCCAACCGGGCCATGCGTGTTCGTGTCATGGTTCGCGGGCGCCGCCTGCCGGGCGACTATCGCATCCAGTTCTATCCAGCCCATGAGAGATGGTTCCGTCATGCCCGGGCCGCGCTGGCCTCGCCATCCCGGAACCGCGACCCCGAAATTCATCTTGCCTTGGCACCCACCTACCTGCGGGATAAGCGCTGGGTGGTGGAGGCCCAGGTCGCATTCGCCCTCGCCGACCTGGAACTGGTCCCCACACCCAGCGAGCGCGTCGGTCTCTGGCGGGTGGGGGCCCTCCTCCACAACGAGAAGAGCGATAAGACATGGGAGATGTTCAGCATGGCGCGGGCCACCCTGGAAGGCCTGGGGTCGACCCAGCTGGAGGCTCTTCACCACCGCCGCATCGGCAGCCTTCCTCCCGGGCCCTACCGGCTGCGCCTATTCGTCGAGGACGCGCAGCGCAACATTTTCAGTGCCCGCGAAGCTCATCTTGACCTGCCGGATCCGGAAGAACTCTCGGCGGAAAATCCCTGGCTCCATGGCCCCGTGATCACGCGGCATATCAACAAGCGCCTGGATCTGGGCCTGCCGTTCATCAGTTCCGAGCCGCCCATCCCCACGCCGGTAGCGCCTTACGCGGCGGGCACCGTGCCGGTGGATGGGGCGGATGTGGCGACGGGAACAGCGCTGGAGTTCCGCAGCATGCTCTGTCCGCGGCCTGCTGTGGGGAAAAACCCCCAGGTGGTTTCAGTCCTCCTGGACGAGGGGCATCCCTTTGTCCGCCTCCCGGCAACCAAGTTTCGCGCCGCCGGCGAGTGCGTGATCATCATTGACCAGGTGGACACCGCGGCCCTGCGACCCGGCACCTACACCTACCGGATGATGGTCCAGAAAGCTGGAAGTGAGCCCCTCACCACTCAGGCCCAGGTCACAATTCAGCCGCCCGCCGGCCTGGGTGGGACGCCGAAGACTTCATCGACACGCCCCGACATGAGCACCCAGAAGCCGTAGACACCCAGGGCAGTGCCCAGGGGCACCTGCAGCAGGTTGAAGGCCGAGAGGATCAGAGCCAGAACTCTCGCCCAGGGCTGGAAACAGAGCAGCCCGATGCCGGCGAGGATGTTGGGCAGCGACATCACCAGCAGCACGACAAAGAGGCCGGTGCCGACGACGGCCAGGGCCAGGGCAACCATGCCGGCGCCGTCCCCGTTGGGACCCAGAGCCTGGAACATACCCGCGGCCCCGCCCATCACCACCAGGATCACCATGGCACCCAGCACACCCATGGCCCCATGTGCCACATAGAGGGCTCCCAGGAGACGAACATGATCACGCACGGCGTTTCTCCTCTCGGTCCTTAATCTTAGAACTTTATTGGGTGATTAGCGGCATTTCCACCCACTCATGAGATTCACGGCCCCATGGAACCTATGTTGAAGGGAAGGAAAATCCATGGATTATCCACGCTTTCGCCAGCTGGACGGCCAGCATCCTTTCCAGGACGCCGTCCCCGGCGGCTATGTCGCCTACCGCGCCCGGCGCCGCCTCGGCACCCGGGTGGTCTGGTTCAACTTCAGGCTGGCGGCCGAAATGGGGCTCATCCCGTCGGGGCACCCCCTGGAGCTCACAACAGAGTTGCGCCGGGCCATCCGCGCAACGTTCGCCCTAACCATCCTCAACGAGTACGACCTCTTGAACGGCACCAAGGTCCCCGCCCGCGAGATGTTGCCCGGCACGTACATGGCGACCCGCTACCTGCAGATGCAGCATCCCAGCAGGCGGGGCACCACTTCCGGCGACGGGCGCAGCATCTGGAACGGCACCCTGCGCTACCGGGGGCGCTCCTGGGATATCAGCAGTTGCGGCACCGGCGTCACCCGCCTCTGCCCCGCCACGGCCGCTGAAGGACGCTACTTCCAGACCGGCAGCACTGATGCTTCCTATGGATGTGGCACGGCGGCGTTGGACGAGGGGATGGACACAGCCCTCATGAGCGAAGTATTCCACCGCAACGGCCTGGCCACCGAGCGGGTCCTGACCATCCTGCACGACTCTGACGGCTTCGCCATCGTGGTGCGCTCAGCACCCAGCCTTTTTCGCCCTTCTCATTTTCTGGTTCACCTCAAACAAGGCGCCCACCAGAGACTGCAGGCCGTCGCCGATCTGTTCATGGCCCGCCAGCAGGAAAACGGCAAGGTCCCCCCCCTGCCCAGCCGCCCGGCTCGCTACCGTCGTCTGGCCACCGACATGGCCCGGACCTTTGGTCGCCTGGCGGCCCACCTGGAGTCGGAATACATCTTCTGCTGGCTGGACTGGGACGGCGACAACATCCTCACCGACGGCGGCATCGTCGATTACGGGTCGGTTCGCCAGTTCGGTCTCTGCCACCGCGAGTACCGCTTCGATGACGGGCCATGTTTTTCCACCACACTCACCGAGCAGCGGCGGAAAGCCCGCCACCTGGTGCAAAATTTTGCCCAGATCCGCGACTTTCTCATCACCGGCCGCAAGAAGCCATTGAATGAGTACCGCCACGACTCATTACTGCGCCTCTTTGACCGGGAGTTCGCGCGTACGCGCCTGCAGCGATCGCTTTTCCGCGTCGGCTTTCCCGAGGCCACGGCTGACGCCCTCCTGGCCCGCAGAAAAAAACAGGGGACCGCGTTCCTGAGGGCCCACGCCTACTTCGAGCGGGCCCGCACGGCCCGCGGCCCCCAGCCGGTATCCGACGGCATCAACTGGAACGCCGTCTTCAGCACTCGCGATCTTCTGCGTGAACTACCGCGGCGCCTGCGGGAAGGTGTGACACCGACCTCGGTTGAAATCCTTGAGCTGGCCTGGTCGTCCTACGCAACCGTCAAGGACCGCATCCCCACCCCGTATCGCCTGCGCATGGCGCGACGCCTGACCGGGTGCTACCTGCAGTTACTGGCCAGTGCCGCAACTCTCGGCGGCCGCACCCGGGGGCAAGTCCTGACCACGGTTCAGAAACGATCCCAGCTCATCAATCGCTACGCCCGCATCACCGGAGACAGCATCACCCACGCAGCGAGTGCATTGCTTCAGGCGCGGCCGAAACTCTCGGTGGCGGCCTGGCACAGGGTCATCGAGCAGTTCATCAGCGACCAGGTGCTTGTGCCTGAGCGCAGGCAGGTGGCAAGCGACAGGTCGCGGCAGCCGACTGCCGGCGGCGGCGTTCTGCTGGACGAACTACAGGATCTCAATGAGATGTTCCGACACGGCCTTTAAATGACAACCGGTGGCTCCAGAAAAACCAACGCCTGGCGCATGCGGCCATCTTCGTCGTAGGTCGCGTCCACCCGGGCGGCGAGGCGGTTGCTGCCCGCAGCACCCTCATTCAGAATGACTTCCACCTGGCGCTCCCGGGGCTCAATGTTTTCACCTCTCTCCAGGCGCAACAGCAGGGCAGGCAGTTCTTCGCCGCCCAGGATCTCCGACACCGGTTTTCCTTCCAGGCTGCGGGCCGGAACTCCCAGGAGCCGGGCTCCCCGCCGCTCGACCACTTCAAGGAGGACCCTCACGCCCGGCCACATGGGCGTTTGATATCACATCCAACCCCTCGGCATCTTTAGAGGACCAAAAAGGTCCTCTTGACTCTTTGCCTTCGGCGTCAAGTCCTGCCATTCTTCTCATGTTCATGAGGTGGTGACCATGCAAGGTGGCGGTCTGGCAGCTATGGGGAAGAGAGCGAAGTAGGCGACCGGATTTTTTCCAGCCGGCAGCGACGCGGACTCTCTCAGGGGACGGTTTCACGTCTGGCCGGGATCCACCCTTCCTATCTTTCTCGCATCGAGACCGGCAAGGTTCATCCCACAGTACGCACGGCCGTGCGCATCGCCACGGCCCTGCAGATCTCTCTGGATGAACTTCTCGGGCCATCACCGGCCAGTAGTGCCGACAAGCCCTGTCCCATCAGCCCCAATGGCCGCTGCTTCATCGACCTCATCGAAAGCCGCGCGAGAAAGACGAACAAGCCGGGCGCCTACACGCCCAAGCAGCTGCGGATCCTGCGCAAGCTGGCGACCCTGGTGGCAAACGGAAGTCCCCGCCTCCTCAATGCTTCGGAATCCCTGTCCGATGAGATGAACGGGAGCATGCGGGCCAGAAAAGATCGAATGAGCAGCAAAGACTCCGACAGCTGAACCGGCCTCCCCCCATACAGAAAAACATTTCCCAAAGCCTTCGGCGAGAAAGTAGAATCGCCATGGATGTGAAAATTCGCACGCTCACAGGCTTTCTCATGGCAGCCCTGTTCATGCTCGGCTATCTTGCCGGCTGGGGAACAGGGCAGCGGACAGGTGTACCCGCCGGTGCGTCCCTGGGGACAACGGCGGCAGCTCTTCAAGGGACGGCCGGCGGGATCGATCCGGAACTCGCCAAGCCCGGCCTTGCGGCCAGTTTCCTGCCCGAGGACCTCGACCCGGCGGAGCGCCGCCAGATCGAAGTGTTTCGGCATGCTGCCAACTCGGTGGTCTACATCACCAGCATCGCTCTGCGGCGCAGTTTCTTCAACATGAACCTCTTCCAGATTCCCCAGGGCTCCGGCAGCGGTTTTATCTGGGATACCCATGGTCACATCGTGACCAACTTCCATGTCATCGAGGGCGGCAACACGTTCATTGTCGCTCTATCGGACCAGACCGAATGGGAAGCCAGCGTCGTCGGCGTGGCCCCCAACAAGGATCTGGCCGTCCTCAAGATCGACGTTCCGGACACGCACCTGACGCCCCTGCCGGTCGGGCGATCCGCCCTCCTGGCCGTGGGCCAGAAGGTTCTGGCGGTGGGCAATCCGTTCGGCCTGGACCATACCCTCACGGTGGGGGTGGTCAGCGCCCTGGGACGTGAACTTCGCTCTCCGGGAGGACGCATCATTCACGACGTCATCCAGACCGACGCCGCCATCAATCCTGGAAACTCAGGGGGCCCTCTCCTGGATTCCCGGGGGCACCTCATCGGCATCAACAGCGCCATCTACAGTCCCAGCGGCGCTTCCGCCGGCATCGGCTTCGCCGTGCCGGTGGACACCGTGGCCCGCCTGGTCCCCCAGCTCATTGAATATGGCCGGCCTCTGCAGCCCGGCATCGGCATCACCCTCCTCCCGGATCACCTCGCGTCCCGCATCGGCCTGGAAGGAGCCGTCATCTATGAAGTCTACCGCGGCGGGCCCGCCGCAGGAGCCGGCCTGGAAGGCGTCCAGACCAGCCGGTCAGGGCGACTCATCGTCGGCGACTGGATAGCCGCCGTGGATGGCGAGCCGGTCCGCACCGGCGATGACCTCATGCACCTGTTCGAACGCGCTGGCATCGATGAGGAAGTCGAACTCACCGTGGTCAGAGACGATGTCCGCAAGAGAATCCGCGTCACCCTGACAGCCTTGAGCCAGGTGACAGGCCGCTGAGCGATATGCCCCAGAATGGGCGCCACGAGGCATAGTTCGGGGCCGCCGGTTGCGACGTGCGGAGTCGTTTGGTTCTGGTTGCTCGCATCCTGGACGAGGGTGACGGAGTCACCAGCGTCGTCCACATTCGGCTCAGTGTCCGTCGAGCGGAGCGCGACGACGCGCCCGTCGTCTATTGGAGTGAAGGTTCCGACATACGCCATCCGGATGCTCTCCAGGGACTCCGGAACCGGGAGCATGCCCTCCGGCGCTGTTACCACGATGTCCATGTTCCCCTCGAACGGTGCCGGGAGCGCAGCCGCGAGTATGATCATACTGGCTAATATGGATAACTTCCGTCGGTTCCATTCATTCATGGGAGATTCTTCTCGGCGGGGAGGGACAACTTCTGCATAGATCGGCCGGTGATGCCACGGTGACATCGGGCACGAAGTCGTGCAGAGAGGGCTGCACCCCTGGGGGGGGGTGATTCGCATCTGCCTGGATAGCTCTCATATATCCTCAAGGACCTCTCAAGCCAAGGACTCATCATCACTCCGCCGCACTTTCTAGTCCATGTTTTACCCGAAATAGACCTGATCACCTGGATTTGGATCATCGATATCAGAGCCATTGTCGCGGTCTTCTGGGCCAACTTCACAGCCAACGCCAACCTCATGGTGGAGAACCTGGCCCTGCGCCAGTGACTCAATATCCCCTGGCGCAAAGCGCTGAAGCCCGCGCTAGACTGACCCGGAGGTTGTCCTGTCTCAACCTCCCGGGAGCAAGACCCATGCGCCTGTTCCTTCGTGCCCGGCCGTCGCGTCACGGCCTGATCCTGGTGGCCGCCGTTTTTCTCATCACGGCGGCGAACCCTGCACCGGCGCAAACTCCCGAACCCGGCGACGAGCCCACCATGACGGCGGCCCACACCGCCTTCAAGACGGACTTTCGTGACAAGACCATGCGGGTGGACTACTACCATACCGGCGGGCCCGGCGGCGAAGTCATCGGCCTCGACCGCGTGGTGTCCGATGGCACGTGGGCCGGCAGCCTCACCCGCCTGCTGGACGACACCAACCTGGGAACCTATTTGTTCCAGGTCAGCAACGCCGAGAGCGGGCGCCTGCTCTACTCCCGCGGCTTCGCCTCCCTCTACGGCGAATGGGAGACCACCGCCGCCGCGGGCAAGATCAACCGCACCTTCCATGAGTCGCTGCGCTTCCCCTGGCCGCGGCAGCCGGTGCAGGTGGTCCTGCTCAAACGGGGCGATGACGGCCGCCTCGCTCCCCTCTGGTCGACGCCTATCGACCCCGAATCGCGCTTCGTCAACCCTGCGGACCTGGCGCCGGAAGGAACGGCCTGGACCCTGTTCGAGAACGGCCCGCCCCGCGAAAAAGTCGACCTGGTGTTGCTGGGCGAAGGATACACCGCCGCCCAGATGCCCAAGGTCCACGCGGACGCCCGGCGCCTCCTGGACCGCCTCTTCGCCACCGAACCGTTTCGTGGGCGCCAGGCGGATTTCAATGTCCGTGCCATCGACCTGCCGGCGAACGCAAGCGGTGTCAACCGGCCCCAGGTGGGCTCCTTCCGCCGCAACCGGGTGGGTACCACCTACAACATCTTTGATTCGGAGCGCTATCTGCTCACCCTGGACAACCGCCGCCTCCGCGATGTGCTCTCGGCCGTCCCCTACGAATTCGTGGAGATTCTGGTCAACGAGAAACAGTACGGTGGCGGTGGCATCTACAATGCCCAGGCCACCACCGCCGTGGACACCGCCTTTGCCGATTACATCTTCGTCCACGAGTTCGGCCACCATTTCGCGGCTCTGGCCGACGAGTACTACACCTCGCCCGTCGCCTACGAGACCGGCGGCAGCGAACATCCCGAGCCCTGGGAGCCCAACGTCACGGCGCTTCACGACCCCGCCCGGCTCAAATGGGCCGACCTGGTGTCCACAGGCACGCCTGTGCCGACCCCCTGGGACAAGGAACAGTACGAAGAACACGCCCGTGAAATCCTGAGGCAGCGCAAGGAACTCATGGCGAGAAAGGCACCGGAAGCGGAGTTTGACGCCCTCTTTCACAAGCAGCGGACAATTGAGACAGAGATGCTCGGAAAGATGAAGTTCGCGGGATCCCTGGGGGCCTTCGAGGGCGCCGCCTACGAGGCCCGCGGGCTCTACCGGCCGGCCACCGACTGCATCATGTTCACGCGCGACCAGGTCGGCTTCTGCGCCGTCTGCCGGCACGCCATCGAACGCATCATCGACCTCTACGCGCGGCCCTAGAACCTCAGCACAATCTCATGTTTTTGCGCGGGACGGCAAGTCGGCCGTGGCCGGGGTTGGGATGTTTGCGTCACCCTGCTACTCTTTACGTGGTATGAAGACTCTCAGGATCTGGCTCCCACTGGCTGCCCTTCTGGTGGCGGCTTCCTGTTCTGCTCCCGGGGAACAGGCTGCCGGAGATCATGAAAGCGCCGCCACCTCCGGTGCGACCCGACACCCGGCGCCCGAGCTTCGTGCCCTGGATCCACCGGCTGCTGCCGGCGCCATGGCCCCGCGCTTCAGCAGCAGCGGCGCGGACCTGTTCATCACCTGGCTGGACCCTCTTCCCGAGGAAGAGTCCGGCCACAGTCTGAAATTTGCGCGCCTCACGGGACATGGCGACACAACCCGCTGGTCGGAGCCGGTGGAAATTGTGCGCGGTGAATCTTTCTTCGCCAACTGGGCCGACAACCCCGGTGTGCAGCGTGGCGGTGACGGCGCTCTGGTGGCCTGGTGGCTCGCCAAATCCGCCGCCGATCCGTATGCCTACGACGTGCACCTGGCCCGCTCCACCGATGACGGCCTGCACTGGTCTGCTGCTGGGAAGCTCAACCGGGACGGCGTGATCAGTGAGCACGGTTTCGTGTCGGCCGCCACCGACGCAGACGGCGTGCGGGCCTTCTGGCTCGATGGCCGGGAGATGACATTGGACGACACTTCCGGTCACGAAGGCAGCGGCAACATGACCCTGCGAACCGCCGTGGTGGGTACCGACATCATGGATGAGGAACTGCTGGACGATCGAGTCTGTGAATGTTGCCAGACCGCTGCGACCGTCGCCGCGGAGGGGCCGGTGGTTGTCTATCGCGACCGCTCCGGCGACGAGATCCGCGATATCTGGATCACCCGGCGCACGCTCGCGGGCTGGAGCGCCCCCACGCCGGTCCATGAAGACGGCTGGCGTGTTCCCGGCTGCCCGGTGAACGGCCCCGCGTTGGCAGCCCAGCCCGGCCATCCTGAACAACTGGCGGTGGCCTGGTTCACGGCCGCCGATGGCCGGGCGCGAGTGCAGGTGGCCTTTTCCCGAGACGGCGGCGGCACCTTTTCGGCACCGGTAGTGGTGGACGACCAGGAACCACTGGGAAGAGTCGACCTGGCCTGGGACGGTTCCGGCGCGGCCCTGCTTCTCTGGCTGGCTCCCTCAGGTCGCGATGGCGAGGGGGAACTCCTCCTGCGGCGAGTGCCACCGGCGGGGCCGCCGGGCGCAGCCGTGCGCATCGCCACCACCAGAACATCCCGGGCCAGCGGCTTCCCGCGCATGGCCCGCCGCGGGAGCGACTTGATCCTGACCTGGACCGAGCCCCGCGAAGAGACCACGCGACTGCGGGGAGCCATGCTGGCGCTTGCCCATCTTCCCGGCGCAAGCGCTGATGGCGACGTTTCACATGACGCTGCGGCCACTGACCCTGCCCCGGTGGTCACCCGGGCTGCCGGGCCGCCTTCCCACGTGTGGGACGGCAAGCCGGGCTCCCGCGCCCCCGCCTACGAGGCCACAGGCCTGGACGGCCGCGAGGTCGCACTTGCTGATCTGCGGGGCCGGCCGCTGCTGGTGAACTTCTGGGCCACCTGGTGTCTGCCCTGCCGCCAGGAAACGCCCG
>JAPUKF010000253.1 GCA_027295805.1 Acidobacteriota bacterium
GTGGTCAGATCGGCCTGGGGCGTCTCCGGTTGCGGAGGCACATCCGGCACAGGGTTGGGATTGTCCACGTCGAAGCCGGCGCCGGAGGGGGTCTCTTTCCAGTGCACCGTGGCGCCGTCGAGATGGGGCACGCTGGCTGCATCCAGAATGGCCACCGGGCCGCCTTCGACTTCAACAATGATGTCGTTGGGGCGGGCGTTTTTCAGGACATCCAGGAAGAACTCGTATTCGAACCCCTGAGGACCCTGGCCGGTGATATTCACGCGGAGAGCCAGGTTTTCCCGGTCCTCCGCTCCCTCCATGAACTCCTGGACCTTCTCCCTGGCCTTCTCGCTGAACTTCAGAACTATCTCAGCCATCAATCTCTCTTTTCTAAGGGAACCGCTGCTGCAGAACCTTCACTGGCCGCCCGCCGGGCAACGATAGGGCTGCGGCGGGCCAGGCCGTCGATGGTGATCCCCTCGACGAGATAGTAGTACAAGTTGCCCGCTGCCAGGTCCGTGTCGGAGTAGCGGTACTCCAGCGGGCCGGTGACTTCACCCAGGGCCGGGAAAGGGATCGAACCCAGGGGGCGGAACGGTCCCCTGGGATCCGTGGCACGGTAGACCAGCCAGCCGAAAAGACCCCGCTCGCTCTGGCTGCCCCACGTCAGGTCGATCCGTCCGGGGGAGGCATCGGCGGCCAGGAAAGAGAGTTCAAACGGATAACCGGGATCGGCATCGATCTGCCAGGAGATGGCCAGGGCGTCACCCCGCCACCGCCGATCCCGGATGATCAGAGCCGCTTCACTGCCGGCAGCCAGGGGGATGTTGAGTTGGGCCCGTCCATCCATGAAAACGAACGGCGTCGACAGCCAGCCGGCTTCCACGTGGGGCCAGGTGATCAGCAGGTCCGCCTCGGGAAGGGCGTCGGCTTCCGCCTCCAGGCGGACGGTCACGGCCCCCACGCCCCCAAGGTCCCTCAGCCTGATGACCGCATAGCCCATGGGCTCGATGAGTAATGCGTCGGGACCGGCGCCGCTGGACGGCAGTTCGGACACGGTGCGGGCGGCCCGGGTTACCGGCAGGGTCGCCGAAAGACCGGGAAGACCCGTCCTGGGCCGCCGGTTCATGTCGGGATAGGAGCTCCAGACCGTGTAGGCGCGCCACGCCTCGGGAAGTGAGATCTGATCACCCAGGCGAAGAGCCGTATCCAGGGCGCTCAGGCTGTTATCACCCCATTCGACGGCCGCCCGCTGCCACCAGAGCGTGAACAGATCGTCACCGCGGGTGGCCGCCAGCCAGACCAGGAAAGGTGCAGCGCCTCCGGACAGTTCTTCCCGATTGCTGGTCAAGGACAATTCGGGCCTGTCCTGGCGGCGCGCCAGCAGGGCGGGTGGCAGCAGGCCGCCACCCAGGAGTCGGTCTTCCAGGGCCAGAGCTGATGACTCATAGGCCCACAGCCCCTCATCAGCCGACTGGGAAACCTGAAGAAGATGGAGAAACTGGTGCAGCGCGGCCAGGGGCCAGTCCTGGGGGCGGCCGGTCACCACCATGGACGCCGCCACTCCATCTTCTGGCCGCGCGCCGGGGTCCTCCAGGGGCACGATACGACTGAGCCCCTGCTCCAGGCCGTGGATCAGGAAGACATCCACGGGCCGGGACAGGGCCGGGTCCGGCCAGGCACCGCGCGCCACCAGAACTCGCCAGGCCGCCTCCAGCGTACGGCCGACTTCCGTCACCTGCGCCGGTGGCGCCATGCTCCCGCGGGCCGTGACGGCATGAAGCCGAAAGCGCCCGCCGGAGCTCAGTTCTTCGCGTTCAAGGTCTCCTGCCGGGAGCAGGCCGCCAGCGGCTGCCTCGCCGCCACCGGCACGCAGGGTGCGCAACAGGTCCACCGTGCCGCAGCCGGGCCCTGCCGCCAGAGACCCACCGGCCCAGAGCACGGCAGAAACCGCTATTACTCCTGGAAACGCTTTATTTTTCATGATTTAGCCGAAGTGAAATATATGGAGCGGGAGGCCGTTTCGCAAAGAAAAAACTCAGACGCTGCGGATCCCCCGTAGCACAGGTCAGGTCGCCTCCGCCCTCAGGACAACAACCGTGATGTTGTCCTCCCCGCCGGCCTCGTTGGCTGCCGCCACTAGGCGCTGGCACATCTCTTCAGACGTGAGATCGGCATCCCCCAGGATGGTGGCGATGTCCGCGTCGTTCACCATGCCAGTCAGTCCGTCGGAGCAGAGTAGAAGACAGTCGCCCGGCCGCAGGCGCTCTTCGATCAGGTCCACCGGCAGAACATCGCGGGCACCCAGGGCGCGGGTGATGACATTCTTCAGTGGGTGGGAGGCCGCCTCGGCATCGGACAGGACGCCCCGCTGCACTTGCTCATTGACCCAGGAGTGATCGCTGGTGACCTGCCGCATGATGCCTCCGTGCCAGAGGTAAGCGCGAGAGTCACCGATATTCGCCACCCATGAGGTTCCGTCGGGAAGCACCAGGGCCGAGACCATGGTGGTCCCCATGCGCGCCAGTGCCGGCTCTTTCTCGATCCGTTCGCTGATGCGCTGATTGGCCAGGAGGGCGGCGTTGCGCAACCGGTCACCGGCCTCGGACTGGCCCTCCTCGCGACCGAACGGCCAGTTCCCCTCCTGCTGGTTGCAGATGAACTCGGTGATGGTCTCCACGGCGATGTCGGACGCCACCTCACCGCCGGCATGACCGCCCATGCCATCACAGACCACGACCAGACCGGCTTCCGGTTTGACCACAAACGTGTCCTCGTTGTGGTCCCGCAGCTTGCCGACATCAGTCAGGCCATGAAACTGCAAACGAACTCCCTCACTGGTCATGGCGCACGGCATCTTCCCCTGGCTTGCGACGCTCCGACTCGTCTGTGCCGAGTTCCTCCAGCAGCGACAGGACAGCCTGGTTGGTCGGTTCTTTCTCAAGCACCGCGCGCAACTGCTCTTCGGCCTGCCGCGGCTTACCCAGGCGGGCCAGTGTGAAACCAAGATTGATGTGAGCCACCATGTAGTCGGGATTGATCTCCAGGCAGGCACGCAATGCGGCCTCACCTTCCTCCACCTGGTCATTTTCAACCAGAGCCACGCCCAGGTAATTATGCACGTCGGCGAATTTGGCGTTCATGGCAACCGCCTGGCGCAGGTGCTCGATGGCAGCCTCATTCTTCCCCTTCCCCAGATGCTGGAGGCCCTGTTTGTAATGATAGTCGAAGCGATGAGGATGACGGAGAAACGCTTCTTTAAAGGAATCCGTGGCCTTCTGAACATCACCGGAGGCCAGCGCCTCCCGGGCCCGGTCATAGGGTCGATCGATCATGGCCACCGCCAGATCGTGCACTCGCCTGAAGGCTGATTCGGCCCCACCCAGATCCCCCGACTCCAGGAGGACGAAGGCCAGATCAACGCTGGCCTCGTAATATTCGGGATTGATGTCCATGGCGGCGCGCAGGGCAGCGGCCGCTTCCTTGAGGTTCCCGGCCCGGTGCTGCAGACGCCCCAGGCGGTACTGCAGATCCGGATAATCGGGATGTCCCTCCACGACCTCAAGGCACTCTTCGATTGCCTTGTCCAGCTCGCCGTGGTCCTCGTGCCGCTCCGCCGCCGAGACATGGGAACGGGCGATGTAATAGCGGGCAATCGCCTCGTCACTGGCAGTCAGCTGCCCTGAAGCCAGGGCCTTCTCCAGGTACTCCAGGGCCTGGCTGTATTCCCCCCTGTAGTAATGGAACATCCCCGACTTGATGTGGTAATTCCCCAGGCGGGAGCGGATTTCAGAGAGGAGGCGCATGGGTTTGTGGATTACCTCTTGTAAGAAACCGTCTTGGGCGCCGTGCGGGCCACGAAGAAACGTCTGGCCGTGGTGCGCACCACCTCGGAGATATTTCGATCGGCGCCCAGCATCTTCAGGTCACGATTATTGAGTCTGTTCATGAGAATCTGGGCCTTGCGCACCGGAGTCTTGGAATTCTTGCACAGGGCAGCGACCACCGCATAACTCTTCAGCCATTCCCGGCTTTCGGAGATGAACCGGATCACGTCCTCAGAAACGTTGCGCATCGCCGCAACAGTCTCCACTTCGCGCTCGGTGAGCTTGGGACTCTTGATGACGGCCATGGCGACCACTTTGACCGGATCGCGCACCAGGATGCTGCGCTCTTCTTTATTGCCTTTGGAAGCCAGGGCGATCTTATCCGGGACGCTCATATTCATGATGCGTGCAATGGCATCGGCTTCGGGCTCTTCCTCGACCTCCTCAACCTGCGGAGCCTCAGGCCCGGTGACGGGCATGTCGGGGTCGGCGGTCGCCTCGTCCCTCTCCGGCGGGGCGGGGACGGCTTCCTCCTCAACCGGCAGGGGCTCCGGTGGCCGCGCCACCTCCCTGGCTCGACGGCTGGCGCGACGCTCCAATTCGGTCTGGATATCGTGCAGACGGGTGCGGGCGGCACCCTCCAGAGCGGGATTGGCCGCCAGGGCCTCCACCAGGTCCGGCGAAGCCAGCAAACGGACCTGGTTATCCAGAACGCGCTCCAGGGTGTCACCCGGGAGCCGGCCCGCCGCCTCGATCAGGACGGCAACAGGTGTCGTCGGATTTCCCACAAGAGCGGCCATGACCTCCGGGTCCTTCTCCCGGCGGCAGGCAAACCACTCCAGAACTTCCACCGGGCAGTCTTCCGCTGCGATGGCCCCAACCACCTCAGCGGATTCCCTTTCTTCCAGGTTGGAGCAGGCGGTGGCAGCGATGGCGGCCGTTTCACTCCCGGCCAGAAAGACCTGCACACGGATCAATTCAGCCGGCGGAACCGGCACCGCCCCGCGGGCAGCGGCCTGACAGAGAGGCTCAGGGGCCGTGCCTCCCAGAATCCGTTCGCTGATGGGGTGAAGCTTGCCTTGAGTCATGACGGCCGCCCCCCCGACCACCACCAGGTCATCAGGGCGACCGCGGCCAGCAGCAGGATGAAGCCGGCTGCCAGAACCAGCAGTTGCTGGCGGCGGCGGCTTCCCTCTTCTCCGGCCTGCTGCTCACCCGCGTCGTCTATCTCACTGCGCCCGGAGATCTCATACAGGTAATGGTTGATCATCTCCTCGGGATCGAGCCCCACATGGACCGCATAGGCGCGCAAAAAGCCCTTGGTGAAGGCCCCGCCGGGGAGTGCCGCGAAATTATTGCGTTCCAGCGCCTCCAGATGGGAAATGCTGATCCTGGTGGTTGCGGAAATTTCGCGCAGGGTGATGGAACGCAACTGCCTCTCCCTTCGCAGAATCTCTCCAAAGGTGGATGGCGCCGCTGTCTGCCTACCGTGCTGCCTAACCTGCATCCAGCTCCTTCCGGGCACCTGTTCATCATAAGGACCGTCAGGAGGAGCGTCAAACCACCACGGCGCCGCTGCCGGGAATCGGATAACGTTCTCGTGATCCCCATGGCGACCCTGGGAAAAAAGCCGGTGTGGTGGCGCGGGAAGCTCCGGAACAGGACAGATGTGACATGCTGAGCAAGCTCATCGGCAAGCTGCAGGACCTGATCCTGGCCCGCCCGGGGCGGGTGGTTCTCTTCTCTCTCCTGCTCACTGTGCTTGCACTGGCCATGGGTTCACAGGTGGAGTTCCGCACGGCTCGCCGCGATCTGGCCCCACCTGATGACACGGAACAGATCCGCTTCGACCGCATCATGGCCAGGATCAGCGGCGGCAGCAGCATGGTCATCGCCTGTGCCGAGAGCGTTGAGGGCGCGCCCGCCGACCGGGCGGCGTTGCAGACCTTCGCCGACGCACTGGCCACCTCGTTCGCCGCCTCACCCCAGGTCGCCAACACCTTCCACAAGGTGGATCTGGAATGGTTCACGCGCAATGCCCTCTGGCTGGCGCCGGCGGAGGAACTGGAAACCATCACCGGGATCCTCCAAGGCCAGGAGAGCCTCATCACCAGCCTGCGGGACGTGCGCCACCTGGCCGACCTGAACCGACTGGTCACCACGCATCTGAGCCGGCAGACGGGACCCGGAGCGGCTCCGTCCACGGCGGAACAGGAGCAGGCGGAGCAGGCTCTCACGGCTCTGGCGGCCGCCCTCCGCGCCGAGGGGGAATTCCTGACCAGCCCGGCCGAAGTGATGGACCGTCTACGTGACACGGACCCCCTGGCCGCGGCAGTGGCCTCCCGCGTCCCGGGCGGCGGTTACATGGCCTCCCGCGACGGCCGTTTGCTTTTCATCATGGTCACGCCTGCCAACGAGGACGAGGGCCTGCCGGTCCTGCGCGCCCTGATGACCGATCTTCGTGCGCGCGCCCGTGCCGTGGCGGCGGAACATCCCGGCTTCCAGGTGGCGTTCACCGGCGAGCCGGCCCTCACGGTGGAAGAGATGGACACGGTGCGCCGGGACACCTGGCGGACCAGCACCTTCGCGGCTCTGGGGGTCACGGCTCTGACGCTGCTTGTCTTCCGCTGGAAGCGCAATGCCATCCTGGTCATGGCCGCCCTGGCTCTCGCGGTTTGCTGGTCGTTCGGCGCCGTGCTGCTCGAGCTGGGTTACCTGAACATGATCACCTCCGCATTCATTTCCACTCTGGTGGGCGTGGGGGTGGCGTACGGCATCCACCCGGTCTCCGAATACGAGCTGGAGAAGGCCCACTGCCGCGACCCGGTGGCCGCAGTGCGCATGGCGTACCACCGCACCGGAACCGGCATCACGGTCAGTGCCGTGACGACTTCGGTGGCCTTCTTCTCCATCCTCCTGATGCGCTTTCGTGGCTTCGCCGAACTGGGGCTGGTGGCCGGAGTCGGCGTCCTCTTCTGCCTGCTGGCCACCCTGGTCACCCTGCCCGCTTTCCTGATCCTGCACGGCCGGCGCCGCCACCGCCTGGAAGCGGCGATGCCACGCCGGGACGAACGCACGGTCACCATGGTGGGTCGCTGGTGGGTGGAACGGGGAGCCGGGCGAGTGACACGCTTCCCGCGCACCGTGACCCTGGTCGCCCTGGCCCTCACGGCCGTGGCCGGCTGGGCCGCCCGGGATATCGGTTTCAACATCAACATGCTGGACCTCCTGCCTGCCGATGCCGAGTCGTTGCGCTACCAGCGGCGCATGCTTCTGCAATCGGACCTGTCCCCTTTCTTCAACGTGGTAACAGCCCGGGACATGGAGGAACTGCGCCGCCTACAGGAGGCGGCGGCCGCCGAGCCGGCCATCGGCCGCTTCGACTCGTTGTTGCCGCTGCTACCCGCCGATACCGCCGGCGCCGCCACCGGGCCTGCCGCACTCAGGACATTTCTCTCGGAACTCCGGCTGCCGCCAGAACTGGAGCCCCTCTCGGCCGCCGAGATGGCCGCCTCCCTGAGCCGTCTGGAGGAAGCTCTGGGAAAGGCCGCGGATGACGCCTTCACGGCCGGGCTCATGACGCTTGCGGTTCCCCTGGAAGAGGCCCGGACGGCCGCCGAGGAGACCCGGGACCTGGCCGCTGCCGCTCCCGCCGACCAGGTGGCGGCCTGGAACACGGCCCAGAACTCTCTCCTCTCCTGGAGCCGGACCGCGCTGGCACGGCTCCAGGAGGCGGCGACCCAACCGGCACCGACCCGGGATGATCTGCCCGCGGCCATCCGACAGCGATATCTCACTGCCGATGGCACCCTGCTGGCCTATCTCCATCCCATGACCAGTATTTTCGACGCCGACTATCTCGATGAGTATGTGCTGGCGTCCAAGCGTGTCGACCCGGAAGCGACAGGCTTTCCGGTGGTCTACCGGCGCATGTCGAACCGCATCGCCAGCGGCTTCAACCGGGCGGTGATGGGCGGTGCCATCCTGGTGATGCTGGTGCTTCTTCTGGACAGCCGCAGCCTGCGCGACACGTTCCTGACGGGGCTGCCCCTGGCCATGGGAATCATCTGGATGCTGGGCGGCATGCGCCTGCTTGGCTTGTCCTACAACTTTGCCAACCTTGTGGCGGTGCCGCTGATCATCGGCGTCGGCATTGATAACGGCGTTCACATCATGCACCGCTGGCACCTGGAAGGCCAGCTGGGGATGGATGTCGTCCTGCGGCGCACGGTGCGCGCCATTCTCATCTCATCCCTGACCACCATGGTCGGCTTCGGCAGCCTTGCCCTGGCCTCTCATCGCGGCATGGCTAGCCTGGGGTTGCTGCTCATCCTCGGGGTCGGCGCCTGCCTGCTGACGTCGACTCTGGTCCTGCCCAACCTGATCCTGGCACTGGGTATGACCGGCGCTGAACAGCGCAGTTCGCTAGACTCCTGATATGAAACGCATGACAGCATGGGTTCTGTCCGCGCTGGTTGCCGGCGTGGTCCCCGGCAGCGCAGCCTTGCCGGTGAAGGCAGGAGAAGCTCTCATCACCCTGGTCATCTGCGCCCCCGGTTATCCCGGCAGCACCGCCGACGCCCAACCCACCATGGATCGGTTTGCCTCGCAGGTGAGCGCCCTGGCGGACTGGCCGGCCGGGCATGTGCAGGCCATTTATTACGAGACAGAAGAGGCGGGCCTGGCACGCATGCGCGAAGCCGATGCCGTTCTGGCCATGGTGCCGTTGCCCTTCTTCGTCCGCCATGGCGCCGATCTCAAGATGCGTCCCCTTCTCTCGGTGGAACCGGAGAGTGGCAGCGAAGAAGTCTGGAGCCTGGTGGCGCGCCGCGGCCTCATCCATGAGCCGGCCGATCTGGCGGGATGGGAGGTCCTGGGGCAGCCGTGCTACGCGCCCAGGCTGGTCCGCGGGCCTATCCTCGGCACCTGGGGCGAGGTTCCCGCCGATGTCCGTTTCAGCTTCGCTCCCCGAGTGCTGTCGGCCCTGCGCCGGGCGGCCTCGGAAGAACGGATTGCCGTCTTGCTGGATCGCGCTCAGACCAAGGCCTTGGCGGCGCTACCCTTCGCCGCCGACCTGGAAGTCGTCTCCCGTTCCAAGCCTCTGCCGGCGACCCTCATCTGTGTCCTCGACGAGCATGCCGGTCCCCACGACCTGAACAAATTGGAAGCGGCTCTGCGCTCTCTCCATGAGCAGGAAGAAGGGCGTGCCGTCCTGGCGGATGCCCGCATGAAACGGTTCCGTCCCCTTGATGAGAAGGGGATGCAGCGGGTGCGCGACCTGCTGGCCGCTCTTCCCGAGGTTCGCTGAGTGAATCCATGGCAACCGAGCCGGGCGATCCCGGCCGGTGCAGTTCTGCTGCTGGCCGCCCATGCCCTGGGCTGCGCCGCCGCCCTGCATGAGCCGCCCCCTCTCGTCGAGATGGCGGGCACGAGCCAGGTGCCGGACAATGCCGGCGCCGCAGCCCTGCAGGCCGAAGCCCATGCCCTGTTCAACCGCCGCGAACTGGACCCGGCCCGGCAGGCGGCCCGCCTGCAGTTGCGCGCAAGCCTCAACGAATCCCTGCGTAGGCAGGCGTTGGTTGCGGCAGCGCGCATCCTGGTCTGGATCACCGACCATGACCCGGATGCCGCCGTCCGCGCGGCCGCGGCCATCCAGGCGGTGGATGCCGCCATCTGGTGCCGGCGCACCGCGCCCCAGGATGCGGCCTGCGACTACTGGCTGGGCGCGGCACTGGGCGTGCAGGCACGGGAACGGCGCAGCACCGGGTACAGCGCGCTGCCGGAGGTCGAAGCCGCTTTCCAGCGCGTCGCGGCGGCGGCTCCCGACCTGGATCATGCGGCCGGTGAGCGCTCCCTGGCCTTTCTTTACCTGCGGGCACCCGGCTGGCCCGCCGGCCCCGGTGACCCGGATCTGGGCCTTGTCCACGCCCGCTCTGCTGTGGAGCGGTACCCGGACTACCCGCCCAACCTGCTGGTGCTGGCCGAGGCCCTGAAAAAAACCGGCGACCGTGATGCGGCGCGGGCAACCTGGCAGCGGGCGATGGTGGCGGCCCGCCAGGCGCTGGCCGCAGGCGATCCGGATGGACCTGAATGGCTCGCAGACGCCCACACGGGCTTTGCCGGCCTGGTAAAGCCCTGAATCTCAGTCCGGGTACGGATCCTCGCCATTTGTGGCATGATAGCGGGCACATTTGAGGGGAGAGGTCATGAACTGGAGATCGCGACACGCGGCTGGACGGATGTTGCAGGTGTTGGTCGCGGCCCTGCTGGCGACCGTCCCGCTCGCCGCTCAGGACGCACCATCTCCTGCCGCTGATGGCCGTGAGCCCGATCTGCGCCATGGCCGCTGGCTGCTGGTGGAGAAGACAACCCCCCTGCCCGCCGACCTGATCCGCCCCGGCGGCCGCACCCGCTGGGACCTGACCTCCCTGACCGGGGGGACCCCTTATGAACAGACCCTGCGCAGCACGGCCGATGCGGTCTCGCTGCTGCGTGACGCCGGCGACCTCAAGGGGCGTCTGGCGCGCCGGGTGCGCCTGACGGCAGCCGACCAGGATGACAGCGCCCGCCGCTGGCTGTTTCCCGACCATTTTCCCGCGCAGTTGCGCATGGGCACGCGCCAGGAGTTGACCCTGACCGAAACCCTGAACGGGCGGAACCGGCGCCTCTGGATCCAGTCGGTGATCGTGGGTGTGGGCTGGCTCGACCTGCCCAGCGGCCCCCGGGAAGTCGTGCTGCAGCGGTCCACCATCCAGGAAGAACCTGTCGACGGCGGGCGGCCATCGAGCCGCCTCCTCCACCGCTGGATCGACGCCCGTGCCGGGGTGGTCGCCTGGCATGATGACAGCGCCACCGCCATCCTAGTTCAAACCCTGGCCGGTGCCACTCCTCTCCGTCTGCACGTGGACGAGATCGAAGCGCCGGCCTTTGGCCGGGTCACCTACGGCTTCGACCTGGCCCGCAGCAGCGACGACCCGGCCATCACCGCCAACGTATCCGACCTGGCGGCCGGACTGGCTCCGGGGGCCACCGTGGGCGACCTCATCGCCATGGACTTCTGGGACTTCTCGGTGGTGAGCAGCGGTGACGTGACCATGACCCATATCAGCGACCAGGTGACTGCCCCTGAGACGTGCAACTTCGATGAATGCGGGTACACCCTGGCGGGCGTGGACCTGGAACGGGAGGACCGGGACATCCTGGGCGATCCCAACACGCCCCGCCTGGTCACCGACACCATCATCAGCCATCAGATCACCGAGACCGAGTTGCGCTTCGCCGACCCCAACAACCCCACCGTGGCCACCGACACCACCACCTGGCTGCGCGCCGCGACCCAGAACGAGGGGCGTGATTCGTCGGGCCTTTTCGCCACCAACGGCGAGAACCGCATCTGCTACACCAGTGAAGCCGGCACGACCCGCACGCCGGTCCCTCTGTGGCGCTATCCCAGCCAGGACGCCGGCGGCTGGTAC
>JAPUKF010000254.1 GCA_027295805.1 Acidobacteriota bacterium
GTGCGCACGGGCTGCGGCGGCCGGGGTCTGGGGAGATGGCTCTTGAACTGGTTGGTGCTGGCCATTCCCCGCCTCGTGGTCATTCCGGTGCTGGGCCTTCTGGCCCTGTCCGATGCGCTGTTCCCTTACCTGGGCACCATCCGCCTCGCCCGGTTGACCATGCTGCCCCTGGGTAACGGCAGCCATGCCTTCAGCCGCCTGCTCTCCGTAGGGCTCTATCCCCTGCGTCTTGCCTCTTTCATCTTTGTGCTGGTTCTGGGAGGTGCCTGGAGGCTGTTGCGCCGCATCATCGATATTGTGTTCTGGCCGGCGGGGAGGCTCCTCGGTCTGCTCAGCCATGCCTATCCTGCCGGGCTCAAGATCGCCCTGCGCTGGCGCTGGGCCGTTGTGGCGGTCGCTTTTATTCTCTTCGGGTTGGCGGCCGCGGAACTGCCGCGCTTGGGCACCAATCTGGTTCCCGATCTGTCCCAGGGGCAGTTTGCCTTCCAGTTGCACTTCCCCGAGGGAACTCCTCTGCAGGCCACGAGCGAGGCGGTGGCCGGCGTGGAGAACGCCCTCCTCCCGGAGCCCGTCTTCGCCAACATCTCATCCCTGATCGGGAGCCTGCCCTCCAGCGCCTCGGGCCGCAGAACCCTGGGTGAGAACCTGGCCCAGATCGATTTCAAGCTGGCGCCCGCTGTGAGCGCGGAAGAAGAGGCCCGCGCGGTAGCACGCGTGCGCCGGGCCCTGGCTCTTTATCCCCAGGCATCGGCGGAACTGGTGCGGCCATCGATCCTCACGGTACGGCCCCCGGTGGCGATCCACGTCTTCGCCGAGGACCTCTCGCTGCTGGATGGGACGGCCGCTCAGGTGGCAGAGGCTCTGGCCGGGGTGCCGGGTATCACCGATGTGACAAGTTCTGCCGAGGCGGGCAACCCCGAGGTGCGCGTCGAGCTGGATCGGGAACGGGCCGGGACCCTGGGAGTATCGCCTGCTCAGGTCGGCAATGCTCTGCGCCGCAAGATCCGGGGCGACAAGATAGGAGAGTTCCGCGAGGGGGAGGAGCGGCTCGACATTCGCCTGCGTGCTTCGGAGTCTGACCGGGCCAAAGCCACCGACGTGGCTGCCCTGCGCATCTCCCTTCCCGATGGCACGGCCGTGCCCATCTCGGCGTTGGCAAGTGTGACGGTGGGCCGCGGGCCGGCGACCATCCAGCGTGCCGGTGGCTCCCGCATGGCCGAGATCACCGCCAAGGTCACCTCGGGAAACCTGGGAGGCACGCTGGCACAGGTCCGGGAGGCCGGGGCCGGCCTACGCCTGCCGCTGGGCGCCAGTGTGGAGATGGCCGGCCAGGATGAGGAACTGCAGGTGTCCTACAATAGTCTGCGCCTCATGCTGGCTCTGGCAATTTTCCTCGTGTATGTGGTGATGGCGGCCCAGTTCGAATCGCTCATCCACCCGTTCGTCATCCTGGTCTCGGTTCCCCTGGGGCTGGTGGGCGTGGTGGGCGCGCTCTGGCTGACCTCCCATGCCATCAGTGTGCTCGTTCTCATCGGTTCGGTCATGCTGGCGGGCATCGTGGTGAACAATGCCATCGTGCTGGTGGATGCCATCAACCGCCGCCGGCGAGATGGCGAGAATCTGGAGGCAGCACTCGTGGGCGGCGGTGGTGAGCGCCTGCGGCCGATCCTCATGACCACCACCACCACCGTGCTGGCTCTGCTTCCCATGGCCCTGGGGCTGGGTGCCGGCGATGAACTGCGGGCGCCCCTGGCCATCACGGTGATCGGCGGTCTCCTTCTGGCCACCGTTCTCACCCTTGTGGTGATCCCGTGCGTCTACCGCATCTTCGCCCCTGCCTCCCCCGCCCCGGTGACCACAGGCGACCTGGTCACGGGTACCGATCCCCTGCCCGCCGGCAAGGAGGCATGATGGCCTTTTCCGACCTCCCCATCCGGCGCCCTGTCGCGGTCCTCATGCTCCTCATCAGCCTCCTGGTTCTGGGGGCGGTTTCCATTCCCCGCTTGCCCCTGGATTTCATGCCGCTGGTGGAGAGGCCCTTTATCACTGTGGTGGTTCCCTTCCCCGGCAGCCATCCCCTGGAAAGCTTGCGCAAGGTGGTGGAGCCACTGGAGGAGGAACTGGCCACCATCTCCGAAGTGGAATCGATCACCGCCCAGGCGGTACCGGGTGAGGCGCAGGTCACCGTGCGCTTCTCCTGGAGCACCAACCTGGACCTGAAGAAGATGGAAGTCCGGGAAGCGGTGGATCGGGCGCGGAATGAACTCCCTGACGAGATCAACGACATCTTCGTGCGCACCTTCCAGGATGGGCCCTCCGACGGCGCCCTCATCGAAGGCCGCATCTCGGCCACGCGGGACCTCTCGGAAAGCTACGACCTGCTGGATCGGAAGATCCGGCGTCCCCTGGAGCGGATTCAGGGCGTGGCCAGCGTGCGCCTGGATGGTGTCTCTCCCCAGCAGGTGCGCATCGAGGTGGATCCCCTGGCGCTGGTGCGCCATGGAGTCGACCCCCAGGCCGTCCTCCAGAAACTGCAGGCCGCCAACGTGGACACGGATCTGGGTGCCATCCACGGGGATCTGCTGCGCTACGACGTGCGCTCCCTGGGTCGCTTCCGGAACCTGGATGAAATTCGCAATCTGACCCTGGATGCGGATGGCAGCCTGCGCATCCGGGACGTGGCCAAGGTCAGCCTGCGGGAACCGCGCCCGGATTACGGCCGGCATCTGGACAGGGAGTTTGCCATCGGTGTGCAGGTCTTCCGTGAACCCACCGCCAATACGGTGGCCGTTAGCGATGCCGTCATGGAGCGGATCGAGGCGATCACCCGGGATCCCGAACTGGAGGGGATCAGCCTCCTGGTCTGGATGAACCAGGGCGAGGAGATTCGCAATTCGCTGCTGGCGCTGCGCAACGCCGGCCTCTTCGGGGGCCTCCTGGCGGTAGGCGTCTTGTTCGTCTTCCTGCGCCGGCTGAGCACCACCCTCATCGTCGCGGCAGCCATTCCCTTCTCCATCGTGGTGGCGTGCGGTGTCATGTATCTCACCGGCATGGTCCTGAACGTGCTCACCATGCTCGGCCTCATGGTGGGGGTCGGCATGCTGGTGGACAACGCCGTGGTGGTGATTGAAAACATCCATCGCCTGCAGCAGCGTGGCATGGCGCCGCGGGAAGCCGCCCGAGTGGGCGCGCGGGAGGTGACCCTGGCGGTCATCGCCGCCACGGCCACCACCCTCATCGTCTGGTCATGGTTGTTCACCATCGAGCCCAACGAGATGTACATCTACATCGGCGCCGTGGCCTTCACCCTCTGTATTGCCGTGGCCTGTTCTCTGCTCATCTCCCTGACCTTCATCCCGCTGGCCGCCGCCCGCTTCGTGCCCCACCGTGAGGTGCGTCCGGGGTGGATCATGCGCCGCCTGGTGCCTGTTTATCGCCGCCTGCTGGGCTGGACCCTTGCTCATCGCATGCTGGGCCTCATGGGCCTGGTGCTCCTGGCCGGCAGCGCCGCCATCCCCATCACTCTCATCGAGAAAACGGGCCAGCCCCGGCAACGGGAACGGGAAGTGTCGATCTTCTATCGGGCTCACGATCCAATCACCTGGGAAGCCTTCGAAATGCATGTCAACCAGGTGGAAGAGTGGCTGGCGTCACGGCGGGACGAACTGGGTTACGAGAGGCTGTACTCGTTCTACAACGACACTGGTTTTGCCATGACCCGGATCTATCCACCTGCCCAGGGGCTCAACGACGCCGTGTTGAACGACCTGCGCGAGAAGCTCCGCGATAAGTTGCCGGTGATTGCGGGCGTGCGTCTGGAGATTGGCGATCGCAACCGCATGCGCCACGGGCGCGGCAACCGCAATATGGTGCCCCTGGCCTTGCACGGCGAAGACCCCGAATACCTGCGCCAGGTGGCCCTGGAGGTCGAAGCCCTTCTCCGTGGCGTTGCGGGCGTCCGGGATGTCTTCGGACCCAGCATCAGCGGCAGCCAGGAGGCACGTGTCATGGTGGATCCCCGGCGCGCCGCCGACCTGGGGCTGACGCCTCGCCAGGTGGCCAACGTGGTGGCCTTCACCTACAGGGGCCGGTCCCTGCAGCGCTACCAAGGACCTCGGGGCGAAGTGGAGATGCTCCTCGGCCTGGATGAAGATCTGCAACCCGGCCTGGCCAGCCTGGCGTCCCTGCCCATTCCCACCGCCGACAATCGTATCGTCCCCCTGGGCTCGGTGGCCCGGGTCACCATGGGACGCACCGAACGGGAGATCGAGCGGGAGGATCGCAAGACCAGCCAATGGGTCAATGCCGAATTTGTGGATGGCGTCACCACGGAGGAAGGGAAGGAACGGATAGCCGCGGTCATGCGCGGCTTCGCTCTGCCGGAAGGGTATTCATGGGACTGGGGCCGCTGGGGCCGGGACAGGGACTCCACTCTCGGGATCATGTTCCAGGGGATCCTGCTCTCCCTGGTTCTGGTCTTCCTGCTCATGGCCGCCCTGTTCGAGTCCATCCTGCAACCGCTGGCGATTTTCATCACCCTGCCCCTGGCCTTCTTCGGCGCCTTCTGGGCTCTCTGGCTGCTGGGTTACAAGCTGGAGGTGGTGGCGTTCATCGGCGTCATCATTCTCATCGGCATGGTGGTGAATAACGGCATCGTCATGGTGGACCACGTCAACAAACTGCGGCGCGAGGGTCAGGCGCGGGTGCCGGCTCTGATCGAGGGATGCGGTGATCGCCTGCGGCCCATTCTCATGACCACCATCACCACCATTTTCGGATTGCTGCCTCTGGTCCTGTCCAGATTCACCGTGGCTGGAATTTACGTCGAGTCCATGGCCGTGGTGATCATGGGTGGCCTGGCCAGTTCCACCATCTTCACGCTCATCGCCCTCCCCCTCTGGTACTCGACCGTTGAAGATGTGGGCTCCGTTATGGGGAGGGCGCTTCCCCATTTGCGTCGCCGACCGGCGACGGCGGTGGACAGCGACCTGATCTCCTAAGGGCAGGGATGGGTGTTGAGTCGCAGAGCGCTGTCGCTGTCCGTTCCCAGGTCACTCTCACCAGAGGTTCCCTGCCCGGTGAGAAGGTAATGCGCCACTTCACCTGCCCCTGGGATGAGTCCATCGGCCCAGATCAGTGTGGTCAGGCCGCAGGCTCTGTCCGCCAGGCCGGGCCCCGTGATGTCCTGGGTGTAGTCACCGCCTCCACGCAGGATGATCAGATCGCCCCGGTAGCCGTTGTAGGCGGTGAACACAGTCTCCAGTGACCAGACCAGATCGCCTGTGGAGGTGATGTCCAGCAGGAGGAGGCCGTCATCACTGTCGCAGTGATCTCCCTCGCCATCCACGTCGGTATCGGCCTGGGATGGGTTGAAGACATCTGGACAGTTGTCACCGGCGCACTCGCTGAGCCCGTCGCCGTCATTGTCGGTTTCTGGAACCGCCACCAGACTCGGCCAGTCGGGATGATCGCAATCGTTGTTTGCACCGTCGCAGATCTGGGGTGCGCCCGGATAGATGTCGATGTTCGTGTCATCACAATCGGCGCAGGCTGGGTAGCCATCCAGATCCATGTCTTCCTCCCCCACCGGGATGTCCGGCCAGGTTGGATCATCACAGTCGTCGTTGAGTCCGTCGCAGACCTCCGGTGCGCCGGGGAAGACATCCATGTTGGTATCATCGCAATCCTTGCAGGCCGACACACCGTCGCCATCCCCGTCGGCGCAGTCGCAGGTGAGCCGGGTCAGGTTGACTTCGATGTCATCCCAGACCACGGCGAACCCTGTCCCATGCCAGGCCAGATCGGGAGCGCGGGAGACAAGCCCCAGGTCGATGCTCACCCGTAGATCCACCAGGTCGGGTCGCAGACCGTCGGCGCCGATGCGGGCGAAGAATATCTCGGCGTTGAAGACACGGGTGTCACGCCAGACCACGCCGAACTCCTCTCCGGTCCATGCCAGCACCGGTTGATCCGATGTGTTGCCATCGCTGGTGATCCTGGTGGGGAAAAGGCCCTGTGGAACTCCGGCGGCCGAGACCAGGCGGAAGTAGATTTCCCGGTTGAGATCTCGCTCATCGGTCCAGGCCACACCGAAGCCGCTCCCGTTCCAGGCCAGGCAAGGCTGGGCGGACACGGCTGCGTTGGCGGTCACCGCCTGTGGGCTGCCGGAGGGACTGCCCAGGCTATCCAGGACCAGGACGTAGATCTCCTTGTTGAGATCCCTCTGGTCGGTCCACGCCAGGCCGTAGCCGTTCCCCGTCCAGACCAGGGAGGGCTGCTCGGAGACGGCACTGTCGCTGGTCAGACGCGTGGGGCCTGCGGTGATGGTGCTGTCGGTGGCGATCCGGGCAAAGGTGATCTCACGGTTTCCCGCCGCCTCGTCGCTCCATGCCAGGGCGTACTCCGTGCCGGTCCAGATCAGATCCGGCTCGCCTGAGAAGGCCGCATCACTGGTCACCCTGCGGGCGCTGCCACTGAGAGCGCCCAGGGCCGTGAGGCGCTGGAAATAGATCTCGGGATTGCCGTCCCTCTCGTCAACCCAGGCCACCGCGAATTCGGACCCGTTCCAGACCAGGCTCGGGCGTCGGGATGACACGATAGTCGTGGTGACGCGGGTCTCGCCGCCATCGGGAAGCCCCGTGATGTCCAGATTCCGGAAATAAATCTCCTCCTGGCCGTCGCGCTGGTCGGTCCAGGCCAGGCCATAGCCGCTACCGGTCCAGGCCAGAGAAGCCTGGCGTGAAATGCCGGGATCGGAGTTGTAAATCCGATCGGGCCCGGTGCGGGTCAGTATTTCGCAGCGGCCGTCGCAGAAGATTGAATCGTCCACCACGCCATTGCAGTCGTTATCAAA
>JAPUKF010000255.1 GCA_027295805.1 Acidobacteriota bacterium
GGGGGCGCTCATCGCGTTGTTCGAGCGTGCAGTAGGGTTGTACGCGTCTCTCATCAACGTCAATGCATACAACCAGCCCGGTGTGGAAGCGGGAAAGCGGGCGGCCGGCGGTGTCATGAGCTTGCAGGAAGAAATTCAGAAGGTTCTGGTCCGGCGGGCAGGCGACTGGTTGAGCCCGGAGGAGATTGCGGCGGACGCCGGCCAGGCAGGTGCCGCCGAGGAGGCCTTTCATATCCTCCGTCACCTGGCCGCCAATCCCCAGCGCGGCGTGGACGAGGAGGAAGGGGACCAGCCCGCAACCTGGCGTTTCCGCGGAACGTCCTGAGGAGAGCAGATGAAAGCGCTTGTGTCACCCGATCTGGAACAGTATGCAGCACGCCACACAACACCTGAACCGGAGCTTCTCGCCGAACTGCGCGCCGCGACTCATGCATCCATGGCTCTTCCCCAGATGCAGGTGGGCCTGGTGGAAGGGAGTTTTCTGAAGATGCTGGTGGCCCTGACCTCTGCCCGCCGGGTGGTCGAGGTCGGCATGTTCACCGGCTATTCGGCTCTCATGATGGCGTCCGCGTTGCCTGCGGATGGCCGCCTGTTCACGTGTGATGTGGATCCTGAAGCCTGTGCCATGGCCCGCTCGTTTTTCGCGCGCAGCCCCCATGGGAAGAAGATCGAGATCCTCATGGGGCCGGCGCGGGAAACCCTGCCCCGCATCCCCGGTCCGGTGGACCTGGTGTTCATTGACGCCGACAAGGCCGTCTATCCACATTATTACGACCAGATTGTGGACAAGGTGCGACCCGGCGGCCTTCTGGTCTTCGACAACATGCTCTGGAGCGGGGAAGTGCTCGACCCGGCCGATGAAGATGCACGCGCCCTGGTGGCCACGGCGCGGCAGGTGCAGAACGACCCGCGGGTGGAAAATGTCCTGCTGACCGTCCGGGATGGGATGCTCCTGGCCCGGCGCCTCTGAGACATCGCTGCCGCCTTATTGCCAGCTGATGAAGCGGCTCACCTCCAGCTCCCGGAAGTAGGTCGACATCCGGTCATGGAGATCGCCGCTCTCCTGGTGAAGCTCCGGGGCGAGCAGTTCGGTAATCTGGGCCACGTTGCGGTGGCCGTCACAGGCTTTCCAGACCAGGCTGCCGGTGTGGTCCAGACGGACCTTGATGGGACCCCGGTCCACCCGGGTGGCCAGCCAGCGGCCGAGACGGTGGGATCCGTAGCGGGGGACCATGACGCGCACCCGGCCGTCATCCCCTTCGTCCCACTCTCTGGTTCGCCGCGGCGTCATGGCCAGAAAATTGAGCTTTTTTTTCACGCCGGCATCATCCCGGTTATTCGACAGGAGTGGCCGGCAGCGCCTTGCTCTTCATGGCCCGCAGGGGAGCCCAGATGAGCAGGAAGCCGACCACCACGAAGATGATCAGCCCCGGCCAGGCACTGGGCGCGCTCACCAGGGTCGGGAGCTTGAACTCGATGATCACCAGCAGCGCCATGAGAACGGCCATGAGGGATTCGCCGGCGATGAAGCCGGAGGAGAGCAGCACTCCGACATTCTCGGCTTGGGTGCGCTCATCCTTGGTGGCCTTCTTGCGGTTCATGAAGAACTCCATGGCCCAGCGCATGAGCCCGCCCACGAAGATGGCCGAGGTGGAATAGAAGGGCAGGTACATGCCCACGGCGATGAGCATGGGTGACGGCGCGCCGATGAGGATCAGACCAAAGGCCAGGAACATGCCCACGATAACCAGCCCCCAGGCCATCTCCCCGCCGACGATCCCCTGGGCCAGAAGCGCCATGAGGCCCGCCTGGGGAGCCGGTAGTTGGGCGCTGCCGATGCCGTATGCCGTGTCCATCCACTGCAGGGGAAAAGTCAGAACCGCGGCGGCGGCGATGACGCCGATGATCTCGGAAATCTCCATCCGCCAGGGCGTGCCGCCGAGAAGATGCCCGACCTTGAGGTCCTGCATCATGTCTCCGGCCACGCCGGCGGCGCAGCAGACCACGCCGGCAATGGCCAGGACAGCGGCCACGCCACCCACCCCGGTGACGCCGATCCAGACCATGAGGAGGGCGGAGATGATGAGAGCGGAGAGGGTCAGGCCCGAGATGGGATTGTTGGAACTGCCGATTAATCCCACCAGGTAGCCGGCCACGGCGGCAAAGAGAAAGCCGAGGACGATCATGACTACGGTCAGCAGAAGCGCGCCTCCGAAGGAGTGGGAAAAATATTGGTACAGGAAGAACATGGGGATGGAGAGGAGGCCGATGGCGATGAAGATCTTCTTGAAGCTGAGATCCACCTGGGTGCGGTCGCTGCTTTCGCCGGCATGGCCGTCGAACTGGCGGAATGCACGGGTGATGCCTGTCATGAGAGAGGTGCGCAGGTTCCAGAGAGTGTAGAAGGCGGCGACGATCATGGTGCCCACCGCCAGGGGGCGGACCTGCTTGCTCCAGACCTCCGTGGCCATGTCCAGCATGGTGCTGCCAGCCGGGAGGCTCGCCTCCAGGTTGGGGTTGAAGAAGAGACCCAGCGGCACCAGGAACAGCCAGCCCATCAGAGCGCCGGCGAAGAGAATCGCCGAGATGCGGGTGCCGATGATGTATCCCACGCCGAAGAGGATGGGAGAAGCGGCCGGCGTCTGC
>JAPUKF010000256.1 GCA_027295805.1 Acidobacteriota bacterium
ATGAGATCAAAGCGCGAGCTGTACT
Organism: Acidobacteriota bacterium; assembly: GCA_027295805.1. Taxonomy (GTDB): domain Bacteria; phylum Acidobacteriota; class Polarisedimenticolia; order SMYD01; family SMYD01; genus SMYD01. The sequence continues at coordinate 26 of JAPUKF010000256.1, forward strand.
CGACGGTATCCGTGGCCAGGCACCCGCCGATAAGAATGCAATTTGCAGTGTCATCCTCAAGGTAGCAGAATTCGTTGCGGCCAACCCTGAAATCGAGGAACTCGATCTGAACCCGATGTTCGTCTATGCGGAAGGTGTGATTGCTGTGGATGCGCGGATCGTTATTTCAGCCGGGTAAAACACCCATCTTCCTAGCCCAGACCACCTGTTCCCCAGGCCACCCCATTCTTCAGCAACTGCTGGAATGGCTCAGTATCCCAGGCCCCGCGAAAGTTAAGCGGCACTGATCGGTCAGGATCAACGCTGGTATGAACGGTCACCTGGACGTTGGTCGTCGGTGAGTGGCAATGTCCTGCAGCGAAATAGGCAACAGCACCCTGCCCTACCTGGCGCACATAACCCAGCGCACGATTCTTGCCATCGGGCAGCAGGGATGAATCTTCACCATAAATCTCTGCCACGTATCCAGGCGCTTTGATATCCGATGTGGTTAACAGCACCTGGGTATCCTCGTGCATCACTTCGATCATGTAGGGTTCATCCTGGGTCTGGTAGGACGCAGGTAGACCGGCGGTAAGCGGATGTTCCTCTTCGCTAACCTTAACGGTGAATTCACGAATCGGGGGATGGGTTAGAAAGAAGGAACCCAGCGCTTCGTGGTAAGCCGTCTTCACCCAACGCCGCATGGGGCTACCTTTTATCCGAACAGCCTTGCCACCGGAACTGCCGTGAAAAGCAAGCCAGCGACCACCCTGGTTCATCCAGTTCTTGATATTGGCGGTCTGTTCATCGTCAGCGAATGGACCGGCAACATAGGTGATCAGAAACTGACAATCACGAATCCACTTATCGCAATCGGTGAAATCATTGCTCACCGTGGCATGGATATTTTCGCCTGCCTGCAGCGCTTGCAGAATCCGCATTCTGGCGAAGTCCATATCATGGCCGGCATGTTGCCCAACAGGAAAACCGCCGACGATAACGTGGGCACGAATCGGTGTTGTGCTCATGTGTTTATGCCCTTATCGGGTGCAGACTCAAACAGGTAAGGCTCAAGCGTCTTTTGTGCCTGAACGCGGTATTTGTGCCACTGGCCTCCGCCGTAGTAGGCCAGGCTGCCAGGCTCCGCCTCCCCATGACCATTATAGTAGGAAACACAATCCCGCAAGGGCGCCGTATTGATATCAGCAGTACGACAGTGCGCCGCGTATTCATCTTCCGGTTCCTTCCTGATATCGACAATGCCAGCACCCCTGTCCCGCATTGTCTTTAACATCCACACGACGTAATCCCCGTGCTCGTCAATCGCATTGGTGAAATTGAAACTTCCGCCACCGCCCTGTGGGCCTGAGACGATAAACAAGTTTGGAAAACCATGGCTGTGAAGGCCAAGAAATGTCTTTGTGCCTTCCTTTTGCCACTTCTGGGTCAGGGACACACCGTCACGACCAACAATCATGTTGAACGTCGAGGTCGCCATCCATTGAAATCCGGTCGCATAGATCAGCACGTCCAGGGGATATTCTGTTCCCTCATGCACAACACCCCTCTCATTTATTTTACTGACGCCCCGGGGCGCAGTGTCAACGAGTGTCACATGAGGCTTATTAAAGACCGGCAAGTACTCGTCGTGAAATGTCGGACGCTTACAACCATAAGGGTAATAGGGTTTCAGTGCTTCGGCGGTTTTTGGATCCTCGACAATCGCATCAACCCTGGCACGAATCTGTTCCATGATGCGGAAATTAGTATCCAGCTGTTTCCGGATCAGTTCCTCCTGTGACAATTCTCTGGCATGCACTTTTCGCACCTTGAAATCATCAATCCTGCCGGCCAGGTCGTCATCGTTGTCCTGCAACCGCTGTGCCATGGCGTAAATCTGGGCGTCCAGGATATCCAGCCGGTCGCGAAGGTCCTGGACCAGAGTCAGAAGATCTTCTTCGCCGGGCTGGCGATTCTGATACACGGTATCGACCCGGGCCCTTGTCTCCACTTGCTCCTGACGCAGCCTGTCCAGGGAGAGGCGCAGATTATCCACATCGTTCTTCACCGTCCTGCCACCTCCCAGGGTGGCGGCACAGGACAGGGTCAGCAAGGCCAGCACGGCCCCCATGCGCGGGGCAAGATGGCCTCTAGCGGCCATTGAACTCAACCCTCCGGTTGCGCGCCCAGGCGGCTTCCCCCTGGCCCGGATCGGCTGGTTGCTCCTCGCCAAAGGAAACAACCTGCAGACGGTCCATGGCCACTCCCCGCAGAACCAGGTATTCCCGGGCACTGCTGGCTCTGCGATCTCCCAGAGCCAGGTTGTATTCCACAGTGCCTCTATCATCACAATGGCCTCCGACGCGCACTCTGACATCGGGATGTGCCAGGAGAAAGTCAGCATTGTGATCCAGGGAGGCCCGGCTCGTTTCGCTCAGGCTGGAACGATCAAATTCGAAGTAGAGGGTCTCCATCTGGCCGTCGATCCAGGTCGGGTCCTGCTCGCCTGCAAGGGCGTCCTCGCCAAGGGCTTCTTCCGTCAGAGTTTCCTGGCCGAACGGGTCGGTGACCTGTTGAGGCTGATAATCCGCGGACGACTCGGAGGATGAGGCACTGTCGCCAGCGTCAGGAGCGCTGGCGGTCAGATCTTCATCGCGAGGCTGGGTGCGGCAGCCGGCGGCCGTGGCCATGAGCAGCAGGCCTGCCGCCAGCAGGGGCATGAATCGTGTCCGGACGGTTCTCAACGGTATCCTCCTTGTGGGGCAGACAGGCGTATGGTGTCGTCGGCTGGTCATGGTGACCAGTCCGGCGTCTGGCTCAGGCCCTGACGGGTCAACCGGCGCACATTATCGCCATTCAGGTCCATGGAGTAGATCTGGTAAATGCCGGTTTTGTTGCTGGCGAAGGTCAGGTGCATGCCATCCGGCGAGAAGCGGGGATTCTCTTTGTTACCGCCGCCGCGGGTCAACTGGCGCGCGGCGCCACTGGCGAGATCCATGAGCACGATCTCGAACTGCCCGGCCATCCGGCTGCAGTAGGTCAGCAGGTTGCCCCTCGGTGACCAGGCCGCCGACTCGTTGTAGGTGCCCCTGCGGGTGACACGGCGGACGTTCGCTCCATCCGCGTCCATGATATAAATCTGCGGGCCGCCCGCGCGGTCCGAGGTGAAAGCAATCTCCCTTCCCGTGGGGGAGAAGGCGGGCGCTGTCTCGATGGCCGGGTGATTGGTGAGTCGTGTGATGCGGTTGGAGCGCAGATTGATGCGCACGAGCTCCGAGTTTCCTTCCCGGCTCACTGAGTAAACCATGGATTTTCCGTCAGGCGCCCACTCCGGAGCCGAGTTGAGATCGCCTTCCCGGGCGAAGACCCTGGATCTCTTCCCCTGGGCATCCACCAGATGAATTTCCGGCCGGCCCGAAACGAAACTCACGTAGGCCAGTTGGCTGCCATCGGGGGACCAGGCAGGGGAGAGGTTGATGGCGCCGTTGTGGGTGATCTGAACCGGCCGCTGGCCGTCATAGTCCATGACGAAGATCTCCTTGTGTCCAGGACCCAGGCTGGAGGTGAAGGCGATCTTTCCCAGGAAAATGCCCTGGGCTCCGGTCAGGGAACGAACCACGTCGTTGGCCAGTTTATGGCCAATGCGTCGAGCCAGGTTGGGTTCACCGCGGTAGCGTTTCCCGAAGATCAACTCTCCGCGGGTCTTTCCCGGTTGCAGATCGGTGTTGTAAAGGCGGCCTTCCACCTCCACCTGGCTGCTGCGGGTCCCCAGCTTGCCCAGAAAGACGGCGTTGGCGCCGATGGATTGCCATTGTCTGAAGCGAACGTCCCGTTCAGAAAATGGCCCGACCAGCCTGTGGAGGGATGGATCCACCAGGTTGAAGTAGCCGGAAAACTCCAGGTCGGCGCGGATCACCGCCTGAATCTCGGCGGCCATGCTGGTTGTGAACTCCCCTGGAAGTACGCTCGGGAACTCCGGCACGGCAAGGGGGATGCGCTGGAATCCGGTGCCTTCGATGAGAAGTTCGATGGGCGGTTGTTCGCCCTCCTGCGCTGGGACCAGCGCAGGCAGCAGCAGGAGCAGGGTCCCTGCCACCAGGGATAGGGGGCTGCGAGGCAAGTTGATCCTCCTGGTCACGTAGGTGGGGTACACGATCAGAGTCCGACGGGCTTGAGGTCGAAAGTCACTGCCAGCTCGAGGGTATCGCCGGTGTAGGCCGGCGGCAGGCCGGGAAACGGAGCCGAACGGTAGACGGCGCGCAAGGCGGCATCATCCAGCGGCGGGTAGGGAGAGGGAATGTCCACAGCCACGCCGGAGAGGCTGCCGTCGCGGCTCAGACGGAAAGTGATGCGGACCGCAAGCACCTCCACGTCGCTCCCGGGGTGCACGGGGACGGCATAATTGGCCTGCAGCTTGTTTTTGACCAGCGCCAGGTAATAGGCGTGGGGGAAGGAACCGCCGCCCGCGCGCAGGCCGATGCCGGTATTGTCCTGGGCGGGGCCGGCGGCGCCCGTGGCGGGAGCCGCATCTGCCTGGCCTGGCGATCCGGTGGCTGTCCCGGCCGGCTGCGGGGCCGGCTCTTGAACCGGCGCGGCCGTCTCCTGGGTGGCGGCCGGTTCCTTCTTCGGCGCGGCCGGTTTCGGCTGGGATTTCTTCTTGGGCTGTGGACGGGGAGGTGGTGGCGCGGGTTCGGCTCGGGGAGGCGCAGGCTTCGCCTGAGCGGGAGCAGGGGCTACCGGCGCGGGTGGTCCCCCGGCGGAGGCAGGCAACTCCACCAGTGAGCCGATCATGACCGGGTCCCAACGGGGGGGGGCGGCGCGGGGCAGGAGTCCGGGGAGATAGAGGGCCATGGCACCCACCAGGAGATGGGAGGCCATGGAGATGGCGAGCATGCGCGGGAGTCCTGGTTGCCGTGGGTCGGGCAGACGGATGGTGATATGCACCTTGTCGTCATCCTCCCCTTCCCGGGGCGGTGATTGGCTGCACCACGAGCCCGACCTGATCGATGCCGCCCTTGCGGCACTGATCCATGACGTACATGACGCGACCGTAGGGGATCGAGGCGTCGGCCCGCAGATAGACGAACTGGAATCCCGTGGCGCGGCGAGCCTCCTCGATGCGCACCGCCAGCAGTTCCTCGTGGACGGGCTTGTCGCCTAGCCAGATCTCCCCATCTTGGTCCACGGTCACCAGGAGGGTTTGTTCCCGTGGCTCGGTGGAAATTTCAGCGCCTGGGAGGGTGACATCCACGCCCCGCTGCATCATGGGGGCTGTCATCATGAAGATGACCAGGAGAACCAGCATGACATCCACAAACGGGGTCACGTTGATTTCCGAGAGAGTGCCGCGACCTCGGCCGGCAGGTGTCATGGCCACATCCCGACTCCCGCTTCAGCTTCTCGCGCTCTGTTCGAGCCGGTCGATGAATTCGGAGGCGAAGCTCTCCATATCGGAGGCGAAAATGCGGACCCGCTGCACATAATGATTGTAGGCCATGACCGCGGGAATGGCGGCGGCCAGGCCCACCGCCGTTGCCACCAGGGCTTCGGCGATTCCCGGAGCCACCACCGATAACGACGTGGAGCCGCTCTTGCCCAGAGCAGCAAAGGTGTTCATGATCCCCCAGACGGTGCCGAAGAGGCCGATGAACGGCGCCGCGCTACCCGTGGTGGCCAGCAGCGTGAGGTGTCGTTCCAGACGGATAACCTCCTGCCGGGTGGTCCGCTCGATGGCGTTGCCCACCATGCGGACCCGGTCGGCGGTTGAGGGAGTGCGCAGGCGGGTCCAGAGGTCGAAACCGTCGCGGATCAGTTCCGCCTCGGGAGCATCGCGAAATTCATCCACCAGATCACGCAGATCGGCCAGGCTGGCACCTTCCTGGTCCATCTCGTGACGGATGTCCTGCGATTCAAGTGCGGCGCGGCGGAAGGTTTGGGACTTGAGAAAGATAATGCCCCAGGTGGCAACCGACATGCCGATGAGCAGGATAAGAACCAACTGCACGGCCGGGCTGGCCGAGAGGATCAGTTCAATGATGCTGATATTGCCGCGGGCGGCGACAGGCTGGCCAAGGGTGACGAGGATGTTGGCGGGCAAGGAACCTCCGTGTTGGAATCAACCGCCTCCCCGGCGCGGACCATAGCAGGAGGGTTGTGAGGTGTCAA
>JAPUKF010000257.1 GCA_027295805.1 Acidobacteriota bacterium
CGAGCCAGGGCCAGGAGAAGATGCTCGGTGGAAATGTAATCGTCCTTGAACTGGCTGGCGGCTTTGCGGGCATCCTCAAGGAGGCGAGCTACCCCACTCGACATTCCCGGTTCGGCACCACCCTGGGTCCGGGGCCGGCGCTCCAGCTCCGACCCGAGATCGGCGCGCAGCGGCTCCACCGCCACGCCCAGGCGGGCCAGCAGAGGTAGGACAATGCTCTCTTCCTGGTCGAGAAGAGCGAGAAGAAGGTGCTCCGGCGTGACCTCGGGATGGCCGGCATGGGCGGCTCGATCACGCCCATGCAAGCACGCCTCCTGAGCTTTCTGGGTCAATTTATCGAATTGCATGGACGTTCCTCGCTGAAGGTTTGTTGGGGGTTATGAAGCGCCGGCAACTTGATCCGGTGCGACTCAAGTGTAAGAAACGGACGGCGGGAAAGAAAAAGTGAGCCATTTTGGCGCGGCAAAAGTCATTGAGCCTGCCCGAGATTCGGCACAATTATTGTAAGTCCTTATTTTTGAATATTTTATGACGCTCTGGCCAGGTCGGCACGGCACTTGCGTTAGTAAGAAGGCGGGTCGGAGGGACCGACCGAAGATCTGAATCGACATCGAGATAATGCGGCGGGCACCCGTTCCTCTCGCCGGAAGGAGAGTTCCGCTACAGACCTGGAGAGAAGTCACCCGGCGCGGCCTTGTGGGAGGCCGCGCTTTTTTTTGCCGGCGAGGCCGTGCTGGCGGCCCCCGTCAGATGCTCATTCATCAGCTCCAGGCAGCGGCGGGTGTGGGTCAGAAAGATATGATGTCCGGAGCCCTCAATTTCCACCAGGCGGATGTTGGCATAACGGTCCGGCAACCCGCGCACGTTCTGAAGCGGTGCCACCTGATCCAGAAGGCCGTGGAGCATGAGGATCGGAATCTTTGGTGCCCGCTCCAGCACCTCGTCCACCCGATAATTGAGCAGGCAATGCTCCAGGGTGGAGGTGAGTGAGTTCAGGGTGAACTTGCGGCTGTCCCGCAGAACCGCCATGGGAAAGCGCAGAACGTACTGAACCGTCATGGCCAGGCCGCTGCGGCGGACCTGGGCCAGATTCTCGGCCAGGGAATGCTCGTTGAGCAGGCGCCGGTAGCTGGCTGACCCGCGCCAGAAGTAGTCGTGGGCAACCTGCGGGTCATCGAAGCGCGGCAGCCCCAGGAAGACCAGCCGCCCTACCTGCTGTGGATAGAGGGCCGCATACTCCAGGGCGATGAGTGCGCCAAGACTGTGTCCGACAATGTGAATGGGCTTATCAGCGCAGCCGTTGGCCTCCACCATCCGGCGCACCGCATCCCGATAGAACTCCACGGTGTAGTTGGTGCGTGGCTTGGGTGAGTCGCCGAAGCCGGGCAGGTCCGGCAGTAGCAGGCGATAACGATCGGCGAGACTGCGCACTTTCTTGAGAAAGTAACGCCGCGAACCGGTGATGCCGTGCAGAAAAAGGACAACCTGTCCATCGGGGCGGCCGAGGACAGTGTGAGCCAGGGTCAAGGTACCCGACTTCTCAGCGGTCCATGCCGCCGGGTTATAGGTCGTCTGGCTCATGAATGAAGGGACCCTATGGTCATCTGTCTGGAGCTGAGTCGCGCCTATCCTATTCGTCCCCATCCCGGAGGGTCAAACCCGGTCGAAAAGGGCTTGCGGACCGGGTCCTCGCGGGCCTAACCTCGCTGCCATGAACATGGCCGCCCCGCGCATCCTGATCCTCCGGACCGGCCACACCGATCACACCGTCCGCGCCCAGCACGGCGACTATGACGCGTGGTTCACGGCCGCCATGCAGGACCTGGGTTGCCGCTTCACCCTGCGCCATGTCCCCCGGGACGGCATGGGCTCCCCGGCCGGCTTTAATGGTGTGCTGGTGACTGGCACCGCCGCCTCGGTCCGGGATGGGGCAAGATGGATGCAGCCCCTCACCGATTTTCTAGGGGAACGCACCGAGGGCGGGCCCCCTGTGCTCGCGGTCTGCTTCGCGGCGCAGTTGGCCGCCCAGGCCCTGGGAGGAACCGTGGAGCGCAATCCCCGGGGTTGGGAGATTGGCACGGTGGAGGTAGAGCTGACGCGCAATGGTCTTCAGGATCCGCTCTTCGCCGGCCTGCCGGAGCGGCTGACCGTGCAGGCGACTCATGAAGACCACATCTCCGAACTGCCCATGGACGTGATTCGCCTGGCCGGGAACAGCGCCTCCTTCGTGCAGGCGTTTGCCTGGGGACAGCGCCTGCGGGCGGTGCAGTTCCACCCCGAAGCCGATGTCTCCATCATCAGTAACCTAATCCGCCTGCGGCGTGCCGTCCTGGAAGCCGACGCCCGCCTGCAAGGCGCTGCCGACTCGGGGGCGGCCCGGGCGGCGGTGTCGGGGATCCTGGCGGGAGTCCGCGCATCCGAGCACGGGCGCGTCATCCTCGCCAACTGGGTCAACTCTTTTGTGAGGCAGGCTCAGGCCTGAGCGAGCCGGGGTGGCTCAGCGATCCCCGGCCAGAAGTTCCAGAAGCCGACCGGGGTCCACCCTCGCCTCACCAATGCGTGCTCCCCAGTGCAGATGGGGCCCCGTCACCCGGCCTGTGGCCCCTACCTGTCCGATGATCTCGCCGGCCGCCACGATGGTGCCTTCCGACACATCCATGCGCGAGAGGTGGGCGTAAAGGGTGTAGACCCCACCACCATGATCCAGCACCACCAGGTTGCCCGAAAAATAGAGTTCCCGGGCCAGAACGACACGGCCCCGGGCTGCCGCCGGCACCGGTGTGCCAACAGGCGCCGCAAGATCGGCACCTGAATGGGGACTGCGCGGCTTGCCGTTGAAGACCCGCCGACGGCCGAAATTACGCCCCGGCACTCCCGCCAGGGGGCGCAGCGTGGCGCCGTCATACATCCTTTCAGGCGTGGCCCGCGCCCAGATCTGCTTCAGATCCGCGGACTCCCGCGCGATCCGCTCCGCGACCGCCGGCGGCGGCTCCACATATTTGGCGGCGACTTTGAGTTGTTCGGTTGGATAGTCCTTGGCCACCACGGTGATCTCGCCTGCATGCTCCAGGGTGGCACCGCCGTCCCACTCAGCGCTGACCCGGAAGGTATAAACCCCGGGCGGTGTGTCCAGGTCAACGCCGGCAAAGGCGGCCCAGGTCCCACCTGCGCCGCGAAGAAAGACCAGATCGGTCTCCAGAGCCGTTCCCTGCAAGCGGGCATCGGCGCCGACACCTGAGATGGTGATGCGCAGCGCCGTGCCGGGGGCAGGCCGTTCCGGCGCAACTTTGATGGCGGGCATGGCCGCAGGCACCGTCGCGGGCCCGCAGGAGAACAACGCCAGGCCCAGAACCAGCAACCTGGGCCCCATGAGCAACCTGATCACATCCCCATGATGTTGTAGCCCGCATCCACATGAAGTGTTTCACCGGTCACACCCGATGACAGGTCCGAGAGCAGGTACAGGGCGCTGCGCCCCACCTCTTCCAGGGTGATGTTCCGCTTCATGGGCGCTTGCTCCCGGTGGATGGCCAGCATGTCCTTGATGCCCGAGATGCCCCGCGCCGCCAGGGTATTGAGCGGGCCGGCCGAAAGGGCATTGATACGGATGTTCCTGGGGCCCAGCTCATAAGCCAGCTGGCGGACGGCATGCTCCAGCGCCGCCTTGGCCGAACCCATGACGTTGTACCGGGGAATGACCTTTTCCGACGCCATGAAGCTCATGGTGACGATTTGGCCGCCGCCGGCAACCTCCATGAGGGGCCGTGCGGCGGCCGCCAGGTTCACCAGGGAGTAGGCCGAGATCTCCATGGTCAGGCGATACCCAGCGCGGGACGTGTCAAGAAACGGGTTTTCCAGTTCGGCACGGGGGGCATAGGCCACCGAGTGGACCATCATGTCCAGTTGACCTGACTCGTCCTTGAGGACCTGGAAGACGTTCTGCACGCTGGCGTCGTCGGTCACATCACAGGGCACCAGCAGGCTGTCGTTGCACTGGCCGGCCAGCTTCGCCACCTTGTCCTTGAAGCGCTCACCCTGGTAGGTGAATAGCAGGCGGGCGCCGGCCTGATGGAGAGCCTGGGCAACTCCCCATGCCAGACTACGGTGGTTGGCGACACCGAAAATGGCGGCCACCTTGCTGGACAGGTCAATGGGATACATGGGTCCTCCTTCCTGGTGGGCCCCATTCTAGTCCGCCTCCCCCTCTCCTCTGCCACTCCCGCGCATTGACAAGGGCGGGGCTGTCTGGTCGAATGGCGCCGGGAGGTCGGGATGTTTGACATCAAGGCGGTACAGCAGGCTCTGGGCGAGGCCGGTCTGGACGGCTGGCTTTTCTATCAGTTTCACGATCTGGATCCCATGGCCGATCGCATCCTGCACCTACCCCCGGGGCGCATGGGCTCGCGGCGCTGGTTCTACTGGGTGCCAGCCGCAGGTGAGCCGGTCCGCCTGGTGCACGCCATCGAAGCCGGCGCCCTGGACGAGGTGCCGGGACGCCGGCAACTGTACGTAGGCTGGCGGGAGATGGAAGCTGCCCTTGGTGAGATCCTGGCCGGGTCCCGCAAGGTCGCCATGCAGTACTCCCCCGGCAATGCCATCCCCTACATATCCCGGGTGGACGCCGGCACCGTGGAGCTGGTGCGCTCGTGCGGCCCCGAGGTGGTCTCCTCGGCCGATCTGGTGCAGGAGTTCGAGGCGGTCATGGACGAGGCGCAGGAGAAGAGCCACATGGAGGCTTCGCGGATCCTGCCGGAGATCGTCATGGAGGCTTACCAGCAGGTGGCCCGAGGCGTGGCCGACGGCAAGCCGAGAAGCGAGTATGAAATCCAGCAATTCATCATGGAACGTTTCGCGGACCATGATATGGAGACCCATCACGCGCCCATCGTGGCCGTCGACGCCCATTCCGGCGACCCCCATTTCGAAGTGCCGGCGACCGGATCGGCCCCCATCATCGCCGGCTCCTTCCTGCTGACCGATATCTGGGACAAGTTCAGCGCCCCCGGCTCCATTTATGCCGACATCACCTGGACCGGCTACGTGGGGAAAGAGATCCCCGCGGAGCACGCGCGGATCTTCGATATCGTGCGGCGGGCGCGCGTGGCAGCCCAGGATTTTGTCATCTCCGCCTGCGAGGCCGGGCGCCCGGTGCGCGGCTGGGAGGCCGATGATGCCTGCCGCGCGGTGGTCCGTGAAGCGGGTTACGAAGAACGGTTTCTGCATCGCACGGGACACAGCATCGGCGAGGAGGTCCACGGCAACGGCGCCAATGTGGACAACCTGGAAACGCGCGATGAGCGCCTGCTCCTGCCCCGGACCTGCTTCTCGGTGGAACCCGGCATCTATCTTGAAAAGTTCGGAGTGCGTTCCGAAGTCAACATGATCATCCATGCGGACGGACGCGCCGAAGTCTCCGGCCGGCAGCAGGAGGCGGTGGTTCCAATTCTGGGGTGATCCGGGACATCCGGATTTCCGTTTGGTCGTGAGTGTCGTCTCCTGAAGCGGAGGTGCTCGTGGACATCTACATCTGGTCCATCGCCGTCTATCTGACTTTTCTGATCGGCATCAGCGCCTACCGGAGCCGCCGCATCAAGACCCAGGACGATTTCATGGTGGCCGGCCGTGCCGTGCCCATGACCATGCTGGTGGGCACCCTGGTTTGCACCTGGATTGGATCCGGAAGCCTTTTCGGCGGAGCCGGCCGGGCTTTTCGGGAAGGGTTTTCGGCCCTGTGGATGAGCGCCGGCGCCTGGGTCGGTATCGCCATTGTCTACTTCCTCGCCCCGAAAGTTCGTCGGATTGCCCAGTACACCGTGCCCGATATCCTGGAAACCCGCTACACCCCGGCGGCCCGGCTGCTGGGCTCGTTCGCCATCATCATCGCCTATCTGACCATTGCCAGTTACCAGTTCAAGGGAGGCGGTCGCCTGCTGAACATTCTTGTGCCGTCGATCGATCCCAACGTGGGGGCCGCCATCACCTGCGGTCTGGTGGTCCTGTTCACAGTGCTGGCAGGGATGATGTCCATCGTCTCCGTCGACCTGCTCAACGGCATCATGATCACACTGGCCATCCTCATTGCCGCGCCTCTGATACTGAGTTCCGCCGGAGGGTGGGAGGGACTGACCGTCACCTTGCCGGCAACTCACTTCACTCTGGTTGGCCGCACCGGCATCGCCCAGGCCATGGGCTTGTTTTTTCCCACCTTTTTCCTGCTCATGGGGGAAAGTGGCATGTACCAGAAGTTCATGGGGGCAAAGGACGCTCTCACCGCCCGACGGGCCGTCATCGGCATGATCATCGGCGTCATCGTGGTGGAGACGGTACTGGACGCCACGGCCATCTTCGGAGCCGGCATCTACTGGAACGACCCGGCCTACCGGGCCGCCGATGGCACCTTCAACAGCGGCGCCACCGAGACCATCATTCTGCAGCTGGCCCGGCACGACCTGGCCCCCGTGTTCGGCATCCTCCTGCTGATCGGCGGCGTGGCGATCATCTTTTCCACGGCCAATTCCTTCCTGATGATCCCGTCCACCAACGTCGCCCGGGACATCTATCAACGCTTCATCAACCCCAAGGCCGACGAAAAGAAGATCATCCTTGTCCAGCGCGTGATGATCGTCATTCTGGCGCTGGCGGCCTACGTGGCCTCCACCTTCTTCGAGAGCATTCTGGATATGGCCCTGTACGCCTACACCATGGTCGGGGCCGCGGTGACGCCGGCCCTCCTGGCCGCCTTCCTGTGGCGGCGGGTGACGGCTCTCGGGGGCACTCTGTCCATAGCGGCCGGGGTGGGGACCAGCATGCTGTTCGCTCTCCTCAACCAGCTGGGCGTGGACCACATCCCCCTGGGCTTCACCACCATGCCCCTGGACTACGAGTATGCCATCTATCCAGCGGCCCTGGCCTCCATCCTGAGCCTGATCATCGGGAGCCTGATGACCCCGCCATCACCTGAAGAAAAGTGGCGGCCATTCTGGCCCGAGAAAAAGCAAGAAGCCTGAGCCGCCGGGCTAGAGTCCCTGGCCTGAATCGTCTCCAGGCCGTGGCCGTGGGGGCCGACCTCACGCTGGCGCAGCAGGACGGAGAAAACGATCCCGGCCAGGCTCAGCAGGCCGAACAACCAGAGCATGGGCAGATAACCATCGGGATTGTCCGCACCGGCGTTGCTTCTGTCGTTGAGCCAGCCGGCTGCCAGGTTGACAACGGTGAGGCCGATGTTCTGGACCATGGTCATCAGGCCGTAGGCCGTGCCCAGGCGCCCCTCCTTCACCAGGTAGGGGATCGACGGCCAGAGCACGGCGGGAACCAGCGAGAACGAGATGCCGATGAGGGCGGTGGAGACCCACAGGGTCCAGTTGGTGTAACCCAGAACCAGGAACACCGGCAGCAGGAGGAGCGAACCCGCCGCCATGAACAGGCTGCGCTTCCCTATCCGGTCCACCGTGAGACCGAAGAGAGGTGTGGCGAAGATGGCCGCGAGGAATACATAGCCGTTGATCTCGCCGGCCTCGGCCAGACTCAGGCCGTGGGCATCCTGAAAATATTTGATGGCGAAGGTGCTGCGGAACGGGAAGATCACCGAGTAGAACGTCACGGTGAGGCCCACGATGTACCAGAATGAGCGGTCGAATTTCCAGATATCGGTCCAGGTGATCTTGTCGGACGGGGCAACATGCCCCAGCTCATAGCGCGGCTCGGCGGTCTTTTCCAGCAGCCAGTAGATGGCAGCCGCCGCCAGGGCCATGGCTCCGAACCCCACGGCCAGCAGCATGGGCCCCTGCCAGCCGGAGTCATAGACACTCTTCGCCCATGACGGAGAGACATCGGCGGCCCACGACCCGGCACGGGCGATGCTGAGGTTGAGACCGAAGGCAAACCCCAGTTGCTTGCCCTTGAACCACTGCCCGATGGACGCGGTGATGGCCACGATCATCGATTCAGCACCCAGGCCGAAAACGAGGCGGCCTGCAGCCATGGTCACGAAATCATGGGAGAAGGCGGTGATGATGGCGCCCAGAAGGCAAATGGCCGTGAACACCAAGGTCGAGAAACGGGTGCCCAGGCGGTCCACCATGATGCCGCCGATGAGGACCATGATGATGTTGGGGAAGCTGTAGATGGCGTTGAGGGTGCCGAGTTGAGTGCTGGAGAAGCCCAGTTGTTTCTCCAGCAGGTCGGCAAGAGGTGCTATGGAGTCGTAGATATAGTAGTTGCCGAACATGGCCAGGCTGACAAACAGCAGGACACCCCAACGCAACAGCGGTGGTGGCGCGGGCTTCCCGGCTGAGGACGGGTCCGGCATCATTCACCTCGCAAGGTCGCGGGTCAGGCCCACGCGTGCAGCGGCCATCCTTGCCACAATTGGGTTGGCAGGCTCAGTCAGGCTATCCGTCACCGGGGCAAACCCCTGAGGTGTGCCCGGCGCAGCCGGTAGCTTGACATATCGGGGTGGATCACGGAAGGGAAAATCTTCATTCGGGATCCAGCCTCAGGGCCTGGGACCGCCGCGGAGCAATCCTGCCGGCGCTTGGCGACAGTCCACCGGCATGGCATACTTGCCGACCTCCGCCGGGAGATAACTGCTCATGCCGATGGTCCAGATCGACAAGCTGGTGAAGGAGTACGACGGCCTGCTAGCCGTGGATAACCTGGATCTGGAGCTTGAGACCGGGGTGGTGCTGGGCCTGGTGGGGCCCAACGGCGCCGGCAAGACCACCACCCTGCGCTGCCTCTCGGGAATCATCCCCCCCACCTCCGGCCGCATCCTCGTGGACGGAAATGACCTGGAGAAGGAGCGGGTGCCTGCGCGCCAGGTCCTGGCATTCGTGCCCGACGAGCCGCGTCTTTTCGAAGACCTGACGGTCCGCGACCACCTGGCCGTCATCGCTCGTCTCTACGGCGTGGCCGACGGGCGCCAGCGCGGCGCCGAACTCCTGGCCCGGTTCGATCTGTCCGACCGGGAAGATTCCTACCCGTCGGAGCTTTCACGGGGCATGAAACAGAAGCTCATGATCGCTCTGGCCCTGCTCCACCGCCCGCGTCTTCTGATCCTGGACGAGCCTCTCACCGGGCTGGACCCGGCGGCCATGCGGCGCATGAAACGCACTCTCCAGGAGATGGCCCGCGAAGGCATGGCCGTCATGGTCTCTTCCCACATGCTGCACCTGGTGGAGGAGATCTGCGATGACATTCTCATTCTGCAGAAGGGCCGGAAGATCGTGGAGGGATCCCTGGCGGAGATCCGGGCGCGGCTGCCCGAACTGGACGCGTCCGCGGACCTGGAAGAGATCTTCATGCACGCCACCGGCGGGGACGACCTGCCTTGAACCGCGCCCTCTGGGAACTGCAACTCCGCTCCCTGCGCGGCCGCCTCAGGCGCCGCCTGCGCCTCCTGCGCAAGCCTCGCTACGTCATCGGGCTGGTCGCCGGCCTGGCCTGGATGGCCTTCTGGATCGGCCGGCCCCTGGGGCGCGCCCTGCGGCGGAGCGTGGGCCAGGGTGACGCTGGCGTGGAAGTGGGCAACGGCATCATCCGGGTGGGCGATAAGTCGGTCCAGTTCGGCCCCGGTGCCCTTCTGGAAAAGCTGCCGGCCGGCGCCCTGGACGGCGTCCACCTGCTGGTTGCCCTGATCCTGGCAGTGGCCATCTGCCTCTGGTGGCTGGCGCCGTGGCACCGGCCCGTGCTGCGCCTCCGTGAAGAGGAACTTTCTCTCCTGCTGGCCGCTCCTCTGAGCCGCCGGCAGATCATTCAGTACGCCATCCTGCGCCATCAGCCGGGCATCATCTTCGGCAGCCTCATCATGAGTTTCTTCCTGGGGAGCGGACCGCTTCTTCACCGCGCAGGCTTCCTCTTCATGGCCTGGCTCTTCCTTTCCCTCTGGGATCTCCACTCCACGGCGCGCCATCTCTGGCATGCCCGGACCCGGGAGGTTGGAGGCATGACCGCGCTGCGCCGGCGCATCGGGCTGGCCGGGGGCACCGGTCTCTACCTGGTGGCCACGGGCGCGGCGCTCTACGCGGCGCACGCCACGGCCCTGGCCGCCGCCGCAGGCGCCGGTGACGACATGCTGGCCTCGGTGGGTAACTACCTGACTGCCCTGGGGAGCTCTCTGCCGGTCACCATCCTGCTGGCCCCGCTATGGGCCATGGTGGCGCCGTTCTTCGCCACCACTCCCATGGGCTATGCGTTCGCTCTCGCTGCCCCCCTGCTGGCGCTGGTGGCCCATCATGAATGGGTTGTGCGCACGCCCAGACTCTTCGAGGATGCAGCTCTGGAGCAAGCCCGCAAGCGAGGCCGCAGTAAAAACAAGAACCGGCGGCAACGCCGCCGTTGGAAACTGGGGCGGCGTCGGCAGCCGTTTCCCTTGCCGCCGGTTGGCCTTCCCGAGGTGGCTATTGTCTGGAAGAACCTCCTGCAAGTCAGCCGCCTGGGACTGGGCACAATCGTGGCCCTGGGCCTGGGTGGGTTGCTTCTGGTGACGATCCTGCCCGCGTTCCTGCCCACGCCCACCAAGTTCTATCTCATGCTGGCCCTGGCAGGCGCCTTCCCGCCGGCCATGGTGGCTCTCATGTGCGGTGTCATCTACCGGCATGACCTGCGGGTGGATCTTCTGCACGCCGATATCCTGCGCGCCTGGCCCCTGTCGGGCAGCCGACTGGTGGCGGCCGAGGTGGCCGGACCTGTTATTTCCGCCACCCTTGCGGCCACTCTCGCCCTCGGCGTCGCGGCCGCCGCCGAAACAGGGCATCGCCTGCAGGCCTTCCTGGCCGGGCGCGGCGGCGGCCAGAGCCTGCTGCCGGCGGATTTCTGGACGCTCATCCATGCCCCGGCGCCCCTGGCCATGCTCCTGGCGGCCGCCGGCGTCCTGCCCCTGGTGGTGGCCCTGGCCGCCGTCTCCTCGGCCATCCAGAATCTGGCTGTTCTGCTCTTCCCCGGCTGGTTGCGCCTGGGCAGGCAACGGCGCAGCGGCGCGGCGCAGTTCGGTCAGAACCTGCTGGCCTCGGCGGTCCTGATGCTCACCCTGGCCATCGGGCTCATCCCCGGCCTTCTTCTGGCGGGCCTGGTGGTGGGCCTGCACTTTTTCCTGGGTCTGAGTGTCTCGCCGTGGGAATGGCCCCTGCTGGGGATCCTCACCGCCCTGCCCCTGGCGGCGGAGGCAGCCGGGCTCATCCTCCTGGCCGGAAGGCGCTGGGAGCGGTTCGACCCTTCGGCTCAGACTCTTTCGGAAGACTGAGTTCAGGCGCAGGAAGATGCGGCGATCTGGGGCGGCAGATCGCGGCGGGCTTCGTACTGATCCAGCACACGCACCGCCTGCTCTTCATCGGCCGCTTCGCCCAGTTGCCCCGCCAGGCGCGTCACGCCCAGGACTTCACGGACATGACGGCGGAGACCGGTGAGCACAACCCGCTGGCTGACCCGCAGGGCCCGGCGATGGCAGGAAATCAGGGCGCCGATACCGGCGGCATCCAGATAGCCCACACCAGAGAGGTCCAGGACCAGGCCGCGGCCTCCACGGGCCAGGGCCCGTCCCACGGCAGCGCGCAGATGGCGCACACTGCGTCCCACGCCCAAAGGCCCGGCGAGGTGAAGAACGATGGCCCGGCCATGCTGATCCTGTCGAATATTCATCGCTTCGTTCCTTCCTCTTCCCCTGTCCCTGTCTAAAGAACGCACGGGAGCCCATTTGGTTTCCCCGGTTCCAGCCTGTGGGCGTAAAAACTTGTATCCCCGCACCCGGCACTTCGCCGGGGCTGAAAGGGATGGCCCCGTGGCGCGGCGTCAACCGCCGATATGGGACATTTCCACCCGGGGCAGGCCGGTGGTCGCGGCCGAACGGATGCGAGAGTACTGGTCATCCCGGACTCTCCACACCCTGTCCACGGCTTGCCCCAGGGTGGCATCGTCGGCTCCCTGGCGCAGGAGGCCACGCAGATCAAACCCCTGGCCGGCGAACAGGCAGGTGAACAGGCGGCCCTCGGGCGAGAGACGCAGACGACAGCAGGTGGCACAGAATGGGTTGCTCACCGAGGTGATGACCCCGATCTCCGCACTCCCATCGCGCAACCGCCAGCGCCGGGCGACTTCGCCGGCCTGATTGGGGTCAATGGGCTCCAGGGGGAACACGGCGTTGATCCTGGCCAGGATCTCGGCAGCCGGGACGACCTCTTCCAGGCTCCAGCCGTTGCTGTTGCCCACATCCATGTATTCGATGAAGCGAACG
>JAPUKF010000258.1 GCA_027295805.1 Acidobacteriota bacterium
GGCCTTCAGATCGGTCGCCGGATCCCCCGACCGCTGCGCTGGTGGCGGCCCTGGCCGAGGCCGGCGACGAGGACGCCCGTGCCAGCCTGTCCCGATTTGAACAGCGGCTTGCCCGGGCGCTGGCCTCGGTCATCAATATCATCGACCCTGAGGTCATCGTCCTGGGCGGTGGTCTTTCCAAAATCACCGGCCTCTACCAGAGCGTGCCCCGCTTATGGCTGCCGTTCGTTTTCTCCGACCGGGTGGCGACCCGCCTCCTTCCGCCGGCCCACGGCGATGCCGGCGGCGTGCGCGGTGCCGCCTGGCTGTGGCCGGCATGAAACACGGGCGCAGCAGAGTTGTGCCGGCGCTGGTGGCGAGCCTGGCACTGGCAGTCGCCTGTTGCACCGTGGCGGCGCCTCGTGACAATATCCACGATTGGGCCTGGCTGAGTGACGTGGAAGCCCGCCGGCGCCCACCCTTCCGGATCTTCGACAATGTTGCCTACGTGGGCCTGGACTGGGTGTCGTGCTATCTCATCGAGACAAGCGCCGGTCTCATCCTTATTGATGCTCTTTATGAGCCGTACACCGAGACTCTGCTGGACAACATCCGCGCCCTGGGCCACGACCCCGCCGATGTGGCCTATGTCATCGTCACCCATGGCCACTGGGACCATGCCGGTGGCGCGGGCACCCTGCAGGAGAAACTCGGCGCCCGCATCGTCATGGGTGCGGCCGACTGGGACCTGGTGGACCGGGACTCCAGCTCAGGCAACACCCACTTCACGCCCGCCCGGGAAGACCTGGCCCTGGGGGATCGGGAAACCCTCACCCTGGGCGACACCACCCTTACCTTTCACCTGACCCCAGGCCATACGGAAGGGTCGCTGTCCGTCGAGTTTCCGGCCCGAGATGGCGAGACCACCTGGCGCGCCCTGACTTACGGCGGCGTGGGCATCAATTTCTCCGGCCCGGAAAGACTGAAAACCTATAGCGACAGCGTGCACCGGATCATGGCGCGCGGCCCCTTCGACGTCAGTCTAACCAACCACCCGGGAATGGCCAGGGTCTTTCCCCGTGCCCGTGACTTGACCGCACGCGGGCCCGGTGAACCACACCCCTTCGTGGACCGGCCCGCCATGGCAGACTTCCTGGAGCAGCGCCTGGAAGCGGCCCGTCAGGCTCTGGCCGGAAATCCCTAGCCCAACCAGAACCCGGCCAGGATGATGGCGCAAATGGATCTCCTGTGTAGTATGCACCTGGCTATCGTTCCTGGGAGTGCAGCATCGGGCGATCGACCTTGCTAATCAATAAGAGAAAAATAGCTGAGATCCTCAACGGAAGGTTTGGCTAGTTCCCCATGCAAACGCGCACACTTCCAGTTGTCGACAAGGTGCTGAAGTCTCTCCAGGAGTTCGTTCGCCTGGAATCTGCGGGTGGACTGATATTGATGATGGCGGCGGTGTTGGCTTTGGCCATCGCTAACTCGCCATTCGCCTCTTACTACACTGCGTGGCTGGATCTCCCCCTGGCGATCAAGATCGGCACCTTTGGAATCGCCAAACCCCTATTGCTATGGATCAATGACGGCCTGATGGCGGTATTCTTCTTTCTCGTCGGCATGGAGCTGAAACGCGAGGTCGTCGAGGGACACTTGTCGAGCCTGCGCAAGGCGAGCCTGCCGGCGTTCGCTGCCCTGGGTGGGATGCTAGCGCCCGCGGCCGTTTACACGGCGTTCAACTGGGGAGATCCAGTCGCCATGAGGGGGTGGGCTATCCCGACAGCGACAGACATTGCCTTCGCATTGGGTGTGCTTTCACTGCTCGGAAAGCGTGTTCCCACGGCGTTGAAGGCATTTCTGCTGAGCGTAGCCATCTTCGACGACATAGGCGCGATCGTCGTGATCGCTATTTTCTACACCGCAGAGATGTCCACACTTTCCCTTGTTATGGCGGCAGCTTTGATACTTGGCCTTACTTGCCTCAATCGCTTAGGCGTGACAAGGCCCGCCGCCTATTTCCTCATTGGCATTCCGCTGTGGATGGCTGTACTGAAGTCCGGTGTGCACGCTACGCTGGCAGGGGTCGTGCTGGCGATGTTCATCCCACTTCGCGTTCCACAGACATCTCGTTCTTCACCCGGTCCCACATCGCTGCTGCGTCATCTGGAACACACGTTACACCCGTGGGTGGCCTTTGGCATATTGCCCGTCTTCGCCTTCGCCAACGCAGGCGTTTCGATCGAGGGACTCTCTATAGCGGACACGCTACATCCAGTGCCGCTTGGCATCGTGACAGGCTTGTTTCTCGGCAAGCAGATTGGGATCCTGGCGATGTGCTGGCTTGCGATTTGGTTGGGAATGGCGTCGCTGCCGGATGGCGTCAGTTGGTGGCAACTCCACGGCACAGCGTTATTGTGTGGCATCGGCTTCACCATGAGCCTGTTCATCGCATCGCTGGCATTCGATCAAGGTGGCACGGCGTTTCTCGGGCTCGAGCGACTCGGTATTCTGATCGGGACGTTTGTTTCCGGGCTGCTCGGTTATATCGTGCTTCGCATGACCTTGAACAACCGAGCCAAGGCCATCTAGGTTCAAGACGGAATCGCTGCAGGACCCAGGCCGAATCCACTCTTTGACATGCTCTGGCCGGGGATCCCTAGGCCACCCAGAACACGGCCAGGATGATGGCGTACGCCCTGGGGAACAGGGTCTTCAGGCTGGCGCGCACGATCATCTCTCCGCGCCCGTGCACCGGGCAGCGGGAATTGTATAACCAGCGATGTCTTGAAGGACGATGGCTTACCCGCTGATCAATCCACATCGCCGATCTCTTCCTCGTTTTTTTGCCGCCAGCGGGGATCCAGCGGTGGCCAGTGGTAGCCCGGATTGAACTGGTACCGGATCAGGACGATGTTCGCGTAGCCCTCGTCCTCCACCCGCGAGCGGATGTAGTTGGCGGTCAAGCGGTTGGCCCGGGTCAGGTACCAGTTGATGCCCAGGCTCAGATTGAGCATCCTGCCGCCCTGGACCGGCCCATCGCTGAGATCGATGGTGGATACCCGAGCCGCCAGTTCGAGGGCGCCACCATCGCTTTTCTTCTTGAACGGGTTACCCCCGGCGCGAAACGGCCGGATCGGTTCCAGGCGTCCGAAGGAACTGTCTCTCTTGCGATAGGGGCGGCTCTCGCCGGTGAGAAACCAACCCGCCGCTGCGTACCCACCCCCAAAAGTGAGGGTGCCTATCTCCTCCACATCCGGCATGGCGGCCAGAAACTCAGCCTGAATCCAGAACGGTCCCTGCACCGCAGCCACCTCCAGGCCCGCCAGGTAAACCGTGTTCGCGGAGAGCCCTTCGGTACTGATGAAGAAGGGGGCAAAGCGCGCCTCCGGCCTGGTCGCGTAGGTGATGTCGTTTCCCGTCGGCGCACGGGCGCTGAGAGAGAGGCCGACGTGCACCAGGCTCTTCCCCTCGCCCTCATAGCGGGGAAGGCCGGTCACCCGCCCGGTGAGCGTCAGGGAAGAGGCAGCACGGTTGTCGTCGGTGGTCTTGCTGTTAGTGAACGCTCCCACCGACCAGCCAATTCGGCCCTTAAGGTGATTTCCATAGCCGGCAATCCCCAGGTTCCGGCCGGGAGCAAAGGTCTGGACGGGCAACGCCCACTCCTGAAACGCGTTGTCGTTGGAGCTGGAGTGGCGTTCCAGACTGAACGGCTCCTTGAAATTGCCTATCCTGAAGGCCACCGCTTTCAGCTTGTAACGGCCGATATTGTCGATGTAGGCATCCTTGAGACCGGCATCGGCGGCGAAGTCCTGCTCGAACCTGAAGTGGTATCGCCGCATAAAGTCTCCGTCGGCGAAGAGCCGCAACCGGCGGGTCTTGAAGGAGTTCTCGATCTCCCCCGCCAGGGCCTCGAGATCGGTGGAGGCACTGCCCGCGGTTCCGTCCCCCTGAAACCGGAAACCGAAGCGCATGCGGAACAGTCCCTCCTTGAAGTCCCATGTGCTGATATCCCGGGTCGAGGATCTGAACCGCGCCCACTTGTTCAGCCAGGGGTCATTGGCAGCCGCCTCGATTTCCTTGACATCCTGGTCGCGTTTCACCTGAGCCTGCTCGGCGGCTTCCCGATCCGACTGCTTGGCCTCCTGCTTTTTCTCGTCCCTGGCCGCCTTCTCCTGGGCCTTCTCCTGGGCCTCCGCCTCTGGATCCTTGGTGCCAGGGTCCGACGGCTCGTTGGATTCCGTGGGTTCCTGCCCCTCCTGCTGGGGTGCAGTTCCCGGATCCTGAGATACGGTCGCTGCTTTGACCCCGGGGGTGCAGGAAAGCGTCAGCAGGAAGAGCAGGACCGGCACCCGGCAAGTGCGAGGTCGGAAGTGCCTCATTCTCTACCGGCTTCGAGACTCATGGCGACAGGTGTGATCCGCGCCATCAGAACTTGACAAGGTAGCTCTTGGCCTCGAGACAGACGCTGAACGCCTTCTTGAAGTTCCCCAGCTGTTCAGCAGTCGCCTGTTGCGCCTGCTGTCCCTGTTGTTCGGCGGCCTGACCCTCGCTGGGGAAGACATACACATTCATGGTCGCGGCGAGAGTCTTCTGGCCGCTGGGCGCGGACGCCGACGGCGCCTGGGGCAGCACCATCGCCGTCGCAAAGCCGATTGTCATCAAGATCATCAAGGCTCGTCTCATGGCGTTCACTCCTTCTCTATCTCGAGCTACAGACGCCGAGAACCATTTGTCGTTCCCGCTTTGATTCGGGGGAATTCTAGCATGCTGCCTGCCGGCACAATGAACATCTCCATCACAACTCGACACTCGATTCGGTGCTGGCCGCGGGAGCGAGTAAAGGCCCTTGACGAGTCCATGGGCCGAAATTAGAATTCCGTGCTCAACGTGGACCATCAGAAAGATAAGCCTTTCTCAATGTCACTTGCGGCATACGTGTCGACAGGACGTTTTGAGAGAGAGTCAGGAAGAGGAGTGGGGCCATGACCGGGCGGGTCGGACGGAGAATGGGCGTGGTGCTTGTGGCCATCCTGGCGCTGGCCGGCGCTATCGATGGCCCGGGTGCAGCGGAGGAGGCCGCGGAGGAGACGACGGAAGACAAGCCCAAATGGTCCAATGCCACAGATCTCAGTATCGTGGTGACAGAGGGAAACTCAACAACGTCGACCATCGGCTTCAAGAACACCCTGCGCAGAGACTGGGAACGGGCGTGGTTCGAGCTGAAGCTCGACGGCGTGCGTTCAGACACGGCTGATGATCGCTTCGTGCTCATCGATCCTAACGTGACCTGGCTGCCTGGAGAACTCCCACCCCCGGCAGCGGGCACCACCATCTCGCCGTCACGTGAGGCGGACGTCGAGAGGTATTTCGTGGAGGGAAAGTACGGGCGCGAGATCACGAAAAGCGTAGAGTGGAATACGGGTGCAAGCTGGGAGACCAACCTGGACGCCGGGCTTCTGAACCGTTACATCGCCTTCGCCGGCCTGGGCAACATCTGGGCGGACAAGGAGGATCTCGAGTTCAACACATCGTATGGTCTCAGCTTCACGTACCGTGAAGAGGAAACGCCGGATCCCGAGAAAGATGATCGCTTCGCCGGTCTCCGCCTGTCCTCCCATTTTCTCCTCGGCATCGGCAAGACAACCACATACAAGAACGAATTCACCTCGAACTTCAACATCGCGGATCCAGGCGATTATTATCTGGACATGACCAACTCGCTGCGTGTCGCTCTCTCCACCCATCTGGCCTTGAAAGTGAGCCTGCAATCACTGTTCGCCAGCGAGCCGGCGCTGGAGGAGGTCGATCTCAAAGCATTTGTGATCCTCGAAGATCCCGACGGGGTGCCGGGCAACGGAGACGAATTCTTCAGGACGGTGTCCTCCGGCGGCGCCAAGCTTGCATTAGGCAACACGGACATCCGCAAGCAGGGATTGGACACGATCTTCCGCACCTCGCTGGTCATCAAGTTTTGAGCCGTCGGCGCTCGGCGGTGACAGACTTCAACAGGTCGATCTCGCAGGCAGTCTTCCATTCGTTGTGGAGTTGTCATGACGTTCAATCCTTTCAATGCCGTTTCTCGTCCTCCTGGCCCTCCTTCTTGCCGCATCCTTCGCCGCGGCACAAGAGCCGGCCGACAAATCCCCGCAGGACACCGCCCTCGCTGATGCAAGCGAACGACTTCTAGTCCGGATTGACCAGAGGCGAAAGGAAATCAGCGAATGGGAGGAGCTGCTAGATCGAAACGAGGGCGACGACCGTCGCGCCATCGAGCTTGAACTGACGGACATGAGGCTGCAAGCCCTGTCGGAACGCCAGAGACAATGACCGGCCAGA
>JAPUKF010000259.1 GCA_027295805.1 Acidobacteriota bacterium
TGTGCAGTCAGGATCCGGATTCTCGTAGTTGATGGTGGGCGGAACCTTGCCTTCCCGCATGGCGCGGCAGACAATGGCGGTCTCGATGCCGCCGGCGGCACCCAGGAGGTGGCCAGTCATGGACTTGGTGGAGGAGATGGCCAGCTTGCCCGCATGATCTCCGAACACACTCTTGATGGCCAGGGTTTCCACCCGGTCGCCGATGGGGGTGGACGTGCCATGGGCATTGATGTAGTCCACGGCTTCGGGAGGCACGTTGCCGTCGGCCAGGGCCGCCTTCATGACTCGAATCGGCCCGTCGCCATCGGCCGAGGGCGCCGAGACATGGTACGCGTCGCTGCTCATCCCGTATCCCATGAGTTCCGCGTAAGGGCGCGCGCCCCGGTCCATGGCCGCCTCCCACGTCTCCATGATCACGATACCGGCCCCTTCGCCCATCACAAATCCATCCCGCTCTGCATCGAAGGGGCGTGATGCCCTGGCGGGCTCATCATTGCGGGTGGAGAGGGCGCGCATGGCGCCGAAACCTCCCACCGCCAGGGGGGTGATGACCCCCTCGGCGCCGCCGGCGATCATGGCATCCGCGTAGCCATGCTGAATAAGACGAAACGCATCGCCGATGGCGTGGGTGCTCGTGGTGCAGGCCGTGCACGGGGCCATGTTGGGGCCTTTGGCGCCATAGCGGATGGCTACCATCCCCGCTGCCATGTTGACGATGAGGCCGGGGATGAAAAACGGCGAGATCCGGCGCACCCCCTTCTCCAGCAGGATGGCGTGCTGGGATTCAATACTGGGCAGGCCGCCGATACCGGACCCGATAGCGACTCCGGTCCGCTCGGCGCCGACCCGCTTGATCTCCAGGCCGGCATCCTCCATGGCCAGATGGGCCGCGGCCAGAGCATAATGGACGAAGAAGTCGAGCTTGCGAACCTCCTTCTTGTCCATGAACTGGAGCGGATCGAAGTCCGGGATCTCCCCAGCGATGCGACATGGGAAAGCCTCGGCAGCGAAGCGCGTGATGGGACCGATCCCGGAGCGCCCCTCCATGAGAGCCTGCCAGTTGGCGTCATTTCCCACGCCCAGGGGGGAAATCATGCCGATTCCCGTGATGACCACACGTCTCTTCACAGCATGCCTTTCTTCAGGTGTGGCTCTCGACATAGGTAACGGCATCCTGCACCGTCATGATCTTCTCAGCATCATCATCGCTGATCTCGATGCTGAATTCCTCCTCCAAGGCCATGACCAGTTCCACCGTGTCAAGTGAATCTGCGCCCAGATCATCGATGAACTTGGCGTTGTCCTTGACCTCGTCTTCCTCAACACCCAGTTGTTCCACAATAATGCTCTTCACCTTCGCGCTCACATCCATGGTGCCAATCCTCCCGTATGAGACAGATTTCATGGCGCCGGCGGCACTCGCCATCGGCATCTTCTACATATAGAGACCGCCATTCACACGAATGACGGAACCGGTGATGTAACCGGCGTCTTCAGAGAGCAGAAATCGGATGGCCCCCGCAACATCCGCAGGAGATCCGGGCCTCCCCAGGGGTATCCGGCTCAGGAGGTCATCCCTCGCTGCCGCCGGCATGTCATGGGTCATCTCGGTCTCGATGAGACCCGGCGAAACGCAGTTGACCGTGATGCCGCGGCTGGCGATTTCCCGGGCCAGAGACTTGGTAAATCCGATGATCCCGGCCTTGCTGGCGGCGTAAGTTGTCTGGCCTGGGTTTCCGGTTTCACCGATGACCGAGGACAGGTTGACCATGCGCCCGGTTCGGGCCCGGAGCATGCGCGGCACCACGGCCTTGCTGACCCGGTACACCCCTCCCAGATTGGTGTCCATGACCGCCGCGAAATCCTCGTGCCGGGTTCGCATGAGCAGGGTGTCCCGGGTCATGCCGGCGTTGTTCACCAGATGATCAAGACGCCCCCACTTTTCCATGACGGCGGCGATGGCCGCGGTCACCGAATCATCGGAGGTCACATCCAGAGCCAGTTCCAGGGGTTCCCCTCCGGCTTCCTGGACCAGGCTCGCGGTTTCGGCCAGGGAGTCCATATCCCGGCCTCCCAGGGCCAGACGCCCGCCATCAGCGGCCAGGAGACAGGCCGTGGCCCGTCCGATTCCCCTTGATGCCCCCGTGATGAGGGTGACTTTGTCGTTCTGGCTGCCCATTTGCGCGTTCAGGTTCCTTTTGCAATCACCGTTTGTATAAGGGAAACGGCGAGGGGTCAAGGGGTAGGGGGTTTGAGGGCCGCCAGCGCGGCCGCCGTACCCGCCTCTCGGGTGCGGGCGCCCTTGAGATTGCGACGGACCAGGCCCGCGAGAACTGTTCCGGGCCCCACCTCCAGGAACTCACTGTGGCCGGCCTCAGCCATGCCCCGCATGGACTCTTCCCAGCGGACCGGGGACGCGACCTGGCGCACCAGCGCAGCGCGGATTTCGCTGGCCGAAGTGACAGGGCGGGCGTCAACATTGGTCCAGACAGGCATCCTGGCATCGCTCAGGTGGACCTCCCCGAGGGCCTTTTCCAGGCGCCGTGCGGCAGGTTCCATGAGGGCGCAGTGGAAAGGGGCGGAGACACCCAGGGGCACGGCGCGACGGGCCCCCGCTTCCTTCAAGGCCGGGACAGCCCTTTGCACGGCATCTGCATGGCCTGAGATGACCACCTGGCCAGGGGCGTTCAGGTTGGCCGCCTGGACCACTCTCTCCCCGGCGACGTTCCGGCAAACCCGGGAGACCACGGCCGCGTCCAGGCCCAGCACCGCCGTCATGGTCCCCTCCCCTTCCGGCACGGCTTCCTGCATGAACCTGCCCCGCATGTGAACAAGGTGCACGGCCTCGTCAAATGCCAGGCTGCCGGCTGCCACCAGTGCGCTGTACTCGCCCAGGCTGTGCCCGGCAACTGCGGCGGGAGCGGGGTGGAATTCGGCCAGAATGCGGGCTGCCGCCACACTGCAGGTGAGAAGAGCGGGCTGGGTCACGGCTGTGCGTTGCAGTTCCTCTTTCGGGCCGCTGAAGCAGATCCGGGAGAGGGGGAACCCCAGCACCTGATCCGCCCTGGCGAACAGTTCCCGTGCCAGCGGGTGCTTTTCCGCCAGATCCAGGCCCATGCCCACCTCCTGGGCGCCCTGACCTGGGAACAGCCAGACCGGGTTCATGTATCCCGCCCCCAGCGCACCACAGCTCCGGCCCAGGTCAGGCCGGCACCGAAAGCAGCCATCAGAAGATGGTTGTCGGGGCGCAGGCGTCCGGCCTCCACGACCTCATTGAGAGCGATGGGGATGGAAGCCGCCGAAGTGTTCCCTGTTTTCTCGATGTTCACGTAGCAGCGCGCGGCGTCGAGTCCCAGGCGCTGGCCCACCGCGTCGATGATGCGCCGGTTCGCCTGGTGAGGCACAAACAGGTCGATCTGGTCGGAGGTCAGCTCTGCTTTCTCCATGACTTCCCGGCAGACGCCTTCGATGGATCGGACGGCAACCTTGAAGGTCTCGTTGCCCCGCATCTTGATGGTGTTCTCCTTGCGTTTCAGACTCTCAGGCGTGATCGGGTAGCGCGAGCCTCCCCCGGCGATGGTGATGAAGTCAGCCAGAGCGCCGTCTGAATGCATCCTGGAGGCCAGCACACCCCGCTCCCCTTCACCGGCGCGCAGGACCAGGGCACCGGCCCCGTCAGCGAAGATGACGCATGTGGAGCGGTCTTCCCAGTTGATGAAGCGGGAGAGGATCTCGCCACCGATGATGAGAACGGTTCGGGCATGGCCTGCCTCGATGAACGCCTGGCCGGTGGCCAGGGCATAAAGAAAGCCCGAGCAGCCTGCCGACAGGTCGAAGCATGCTGCCTGGCTGGCCTTGAGGTCTTCCTGGATGAAGGAGGCAGTGGCAGGCGTGATCATATCCGGCGTGACGGTGGCGCAAAGAATCAGGTCCACCTGGTCAGCCGATATCTCGGCCCGCTCTAGCGCCTGCCGGGCCGCCGGGCTGGCGTACTGGGAGAGATATTCGTCAGAGCCTGCGATGCGCCGCTCTTTGATGCCGGTGCGTGTTGTGATCCACTCGTCGGTTGTGTCGACGACCTTTTCAAGGTCGGCGTTGGTCACCACACGGGAAGGGAGTGCGGCCCCTGTCCCCACTATTTGCGCGCGCCACTTTTGACTCATGACTCCACTCCCGAGGATGCCTCCATGGCCGCTGCGACCCGGGCCAACTCGGTTCGGATGCGGTCGTTGACCCTGTTATCCACGTAATCTCTGGCCACACGGATGGCCGTCTGGATGGCGCGGGGTGACGAATGGCCATGACAGATGATGGCGGCGGCGTTCATGCCCAGAAGAGGGACGCCGCCGAATTCTTCATAACTGACCCGCCGCTTGAAGCGCTTGAAGGCACCGGCCATGAGCATGGCGCCAAGACGTGCCCGCCAGCTCCGGAGTATCTCCTGGCGCAAGAAGACTCCCACTGTTTCAGTGACCGCCTCGATGGCCTTGAGACTGACATTCCCGATGAAGCCGTCACACACGATCACATCGGCCCGCCCGCTGAAGATATCCCGTCCCTCCACATTGCCGATGAGGTTGATCTCTTTTGCGGTCTCACGCAACCGGCGGATGACTTCCCGGGTCGTTTCGTTGCCCTTCCCTTCCTCTTCGCCGATGGAGAGGATACCCACGCGTGGATTCTCGACCCCGAGAATGCGCCGGCTGTAGAGCCACCCCATGATGGCGAACTGCACCAGGTGGGAGGGGCGGGTGTCCACGTTCGCGCCCACATCCAGCCAGACGGATTGAGCCTTGAGACTCGGCAACACCGCGGCCAGGGCCGGCCGGCTCACCCCTTCCAGCAGACCCAGCGTGACCTTCAGATTGGCCATGATGGCGCCGGTGTTGCCGGCCGAAACAAAGGCATCCGCCTCCCCTGCTTTGACCAGATTCGCGGCGATACGGATGGATGATTGCTTCTTGCGCCGCAGGGACATCACCGCAGGCTCGTGCATGCCGATGATGTCTTCGGCGTGCACCACATCCACCAGGGACCCCTTGGCGCCCAGGCGGCGGAGTTCGACCTTGATGGCGTCTTCCCGCCCTACCAGGACGACATGAATCCCGTCCTCACGAGCGGCGCGAACCGCTCCCTCAACCGCATGGGAGGGAGCATGGTCCCCACCCATGGCGTCCACGGCAATACGCAGAGTCACGGTGACGGGCGATCAGTCCTGTTCGACCTGGATAACGGTGCGCCCCTTGTAGGTGCCGCAATGAGGGCAAACACGGTGGGGCAACTTGCTCTCCTGGCACTGTGGGCAGCGCGAGAGCGAGCGGTGGGGCAGCGCGTCGTGGGCGCGGCGGCGATCACGGCGGGCACTAGAATGACGTCTCTTGGGATTGGGCATTTGTGTGGTTCTCCACCAGCCCGAAGGCCGGACAGGGCTGGGTTCAAAAGCGCTTCCTGAGTTCGGCGAGAGCCGCAAGTCGCGGGTCGGGCGGCCGGATGGCACAGGCGCAGGTCGCAGTGTTCAGATCGGTACCGCATTGGCTGCACAGTCCACGGCAGTTCTCGCGACAGCGAGGTTGAAGGGGCAGGGCCAGATAGATCTGATCCCGGCTGAAGCTGATCAGATCGATACGTCCCTGGTCATCCAGTTGCTCCACGTCGCACTCGCCCGGGGTCAACTCATGGACCTCAGGGAGCGTGGCAGTGGACAACTGAGTGCTGCCTGCGGGCCTGTACCGGAGGGAGAAATCGAGTTCCACGACCTGGCGAAAAACTGTGTTGCAGAGGGCGCAAGCCAGCCCCACGCTGGTGGCAAGGTGCCCGGCGAAGCCATAGCGGTCATCCTCACGACGCAGGATGGCCGTGATCCGGATCGGTTTGTGGCGACCCTCGGTACCCTCCATCGCCGGCTGCGGAAAAGACGCCTCCACGGGGCGGGTGGATCCCCGCATCTGAATGGCATGAATGTACATGGTGGACTTTTCCCCGGAAAACCGAGGAATTATACCACTGAGGGGCCTCCGGTCAAGAAGGCCCCAGAGGAGTCAGGCCCGGTCGCTGGCCGGGCCCCCCTCGCCCTGGGATTGGGCCAAGGTGCGAGCTTTATCAAAACAACGGGTGGCGCGTTGCTCCAGGCCCTGATTCTGGTAAAATTCACCAATTCTCTGGTAATTGAGCGGATTCCACTGATCCAGCTTGCAGGCCCGGACCAGGGCCTCTTCAGCCCGCAATTGCCAGCGCCGGGCAGGGTTGCGGGCCAGAGCCTGCCCCAGGAGAGAATGGAGTTCCGCGATACCGTCGTTTTTTTTCAGGGCCAGATTGCAGTATTCAATCGTGTTGTGGTAATCGGCCACCCGGAAGGCATCCCGGGCTTTCCCCAGGTACAACTCGGCCAGATGATCCCGCTGGGCGATTTCTTCCTGGCGCGAGGTCTTGGTGGACTGCAGCCTCTTGCCCTGCATGTCATCCAGATTGACCTCCCGGGATTCCGAGCGCTCCCGATTTTTCTCGCTGGCTTCATCCATGCGCAGAGATTGAATCTTGAGATAGGCCTCCACCAGGCCGGTGGAAATAATCTGCAGTTCTTCACGGCATGATTGCCGTATCTCCGGCAGAAACTTTTCCGTCTGGTAGCTGGCTTTCCGATCCTCATAGGCCTGCTTGATCTCGCTCCCGGAGACGCCATCGGTCACGCCGAGAACCTGGTAGGGCGTGCCGCCGCTCAACATGGCATAAAAGCTCTCGATCTTTTCGCGTTCTTTCTGCGCCCGCAGACGCTTGTCTTCCTCCTTCTCGGCGTATTGCTCCAGCCTGAAAGGAGAATCGAGAGCAGGATCGAATTCCACGGCACCAATGACCAGGGCGGAATAAACGAAGCGAGTGACCTGATCCGGGTCGGAGCCTGGGAACAGGCTGTCGATCTGGGTGAATGTGGCATCTCCATCCATGAGGCTGAGGAGATACCCCTCCTCGGGTGCCAGGGGTAGCTGATCGATGGGAAAGAGCGGTATGGCGGATGGTACAAGCATCCGATCCTGGGAGGCCAGGATGCGGGCCACATGGGCCCAGCGCTTCACCGCGTTGATCCCCTTGAGAATGGTCTCCAGGGTGCTCACCACGTCCGGCTCGAAGAGACCGGTCTTGTCGTCCTCTTCCAGGCGCCAGGTTCCGCCGCTGAGGCGGAACGCTTCCTGTATGGAGACGATGGCCTCCCGACGTACAGCTTTGATGATTTCCGGCTCCTTCATCTCGTCGCCCAGGAAGGCGGCCAGGCGCGCAGGGTCGGGGGGGCCGTCTCGCAGATCCGGCGGCAGCGCCTTCACTTTCCGGGCCTTCGCCACCAGATCGCTGAGAAACTCCTGGTGAGGGCCGGTCTGCAGGGCCATATCAATCAAACCCCGGAAGAGATGAATTCGAATCTCCTCGCCGGTCTGGGCGCTTAGGGTCAGACAGCCGCTGCTCTCGTCCAGGAATCGATCCCGGAGGATTTCGGCCAGAGAGTGGGGCGTGAACCTCGCTTCGGACACATTCCCTCCTGCACCGTCCCGCGCCAGAGGGGCCGGTCTCGTAAACGTAAGAACCCAATGCCCCGGATTCAAGGCACGGGCGCGTTTCGGGTGCGAAAACTCAGTGTCCCGAGATGGAGTCCGGAATCTGGTTCGGCC
Source organism: Acidobacteriota bacterium (assembly GCA_027295805.1). Classification (GTDB taxonomy): domain Bacteria; phylum Acidobacteriota; class Polarisedimenticolia; order SMYD01; family SMYD01; genus SMYD01. The sequence goes on from JAPUKF010000259.1 coordinate 7,659, forward strand.
GAGGGGCACCGCCGGACGGGGGCGTGTCGTCCCTGGCCGTTTCACCGGTGCGGTCCACCAGAACCCCGGAAACGGCGTGCCGGTGGAGAACCGTGTCCAGAACGTCAGCGACATTCTCCACGAAAATGAAGCGCAAGTCGTCTTTGACTTCCTGGGGCACGTCGTCCAGGTCCTTCCGGTTCCAGAGGGGAAGGATCACCGTTTCCAGACCGGCCCGGCGAGCGGCCAGGATTTTCTCGCGCACGCCGCCCACTGGCAGAACCCGTCCCCGCAGGGAGATTTCGCCGGTCATGGCGATGCTGTGGCGCACCGGCCGGCCGGTGAGAATGGAGGCGATGGCCGTGGCCAGAGCGATGCCCGCTGAGGGACCATCCTTGGGGATCCCCCCGGCAGGGACATGGAGGTGCAGATCCGGGGAGGTGAAGGCCTCTTCGGGAATGGCCAGATCGGCGGCGTGGGCACGGATGTAGGACATGGCCGCCTGGGCTGATTCCTTCATGACGTCGCCCAGCTGCCCGGTCAATTGCAGACGCCCTTCGCCGGTTGACCGGGACAATTCCACGAACAGGATCTCTCCTCCACACGGTGTCCAGGCCAGTCCGGTGGCCACACCGACCTCGTCCACGCGCCCGGCCATCTCCGGGAAGAAGCGGGGTGCTCCCAGGTACTGGCGCACGTTCTCGGCATCGACGCACACCTTCCCCTGGACCTTGCCCAGAGCCTTGGCGGTGGTCACCTTGCGGCAGATCGCTGCGATGTTGCGCTCCAGGGAACGGACGCCCGAATCGCGGGTATGCTCGCGCAGAATGGTGCAGATGGCGTCATCCTGGAATTCCAGATCGTCCTCTTCAAGGGCGGCTTCGCGGCGTTGCCGCGGGATCAGATAACTGTGGGCGATGGCCATTTTCTCTTCTTCGCTATAGCCGCCCAGTTCGATGATCTCGAGCCGATCCCGCAGCGCTGGCGGGATGGTATCCAGGCGATTGGCGGTGGCCACGAACATGACCCGGGAAAGATCGAAGGGGGCATCCAGATAGAGATCAGTGAACGAGTTGTTCTGCTCCGGGTCCAGAACCTCCAGCAGGGCTGACGCGGGATCGCCACGATGGTCCGAGCCTATCTTGTCAATCTCATCAATGACGAAGACCGGATTGTTGGTGCCGGCACGGCGCAGGGCCTGGATGATCTTGCCGGGCATGGCGCCCACGTAGGTGCGGCGGTGGCCGCGGATTTCCGCCTCGTCCCGCAGACCGCCCACTGAGATGCGCGCATATTCACGGCTCATGGATCTGGCGATGGAGCGGCCCAGGCTGGTCTTGCCGGTGCCCGGAGGACCCACCAGGCAGAGGATGGGACCCTTGAGGGACGGGTTCATCTTGTGCACCGCCAGGAACTCCACGATGCGTTCTTTGACCTTGTCCAGACCGTGGTGGTCGGTGTTGAGGATTTCCGTGGCTTCCGCAAGATCGATGTTGTCCTGGGATTCCTTGCCCCAGGGCAGATCCACGAGGGTCTCGAGATAGGTGCGGATGACCCCGTATTCGGCCGAGGCCGGCGACATGACTTCAAGGCGCGACATTTCGGCCAGCGCCTCCTTGCGGATAGCTTCAGGCAGGGCCGAATTCTCGAGGCGGGCGCGCAGGTCCTTGCCGCCTTCCTTGCTGGCGGCATCTCCCAGCTCTTTCTTGATGGTCTTCATCTGCTGGCGCAGGATGTACTCGCGCTGGGTTTTACCGATCTCGTCCTGGGTCTGGCGCTGGATATCGGCGCCGATTTTCTTGACCTGAATTTCGCGCCGCAAAATCCGGATGACCGAGCGCAGGCGCTCCTCAGGCTCCACCGCTTCGAGGATTTCCGTCTTGTCCTCCAGTCGCATCACCAGCCGGGTGGAGATCTGATCCGCCACCTCGCCGCAACCTTCGGTGTTCATACGCACCAGGCTCACAGCCTCGCGATTGATGCTGCCATCCAGACCGGCCAGTTCTTCGAAGAGGGCCACTGCATTGCTGATCAGCACGTTGGCCGACAGACTGATGACTGCATCTTCTTCGGCATCGCGCACGCGGGCTTTCAGATACGGATGGGTGCTGACGAATTCGGTGACCCTGAAGCGACGCAGTCCCTGGAGGATCAACTGCACCGTATCTCCGGGAACATTGACCTTGTTGATGACCCTGGCCGCCACCCCGATGGTCGACAGGTGAGACGGTTCGGGCTCGCTGGCTGACAGGTCCGTCTGCAGGACCAGGCCGACCAGGTCATCCACCTCCACCTCGGCTGCGACCCTCAGGTTGCGCTCTCTGGAAACCTGGAGATTCACGATCATGCCCGGGAAAACCACTGTGGAAAGAAGCGGGATGAGCGGCAACTGGTCGGGGATACTATTCCCCGGGTCTTCGTTGTCGGCTTTCCGGTTCTTGGCCATGCTCGTCCCCTTCCCTGCGGCGGATGATGAATTCCCATCGTTGTCGACCCGCAAGGTACGGCTGACCGATTGGCCCAGGCAATGGCGATTTGGTTAGAAATGTCTTGATTTGCAGGGGAATTACGAAATCGGAACCGGTTACGTCCGGCGCGCCCGGACCGCTCAGCGGGATGCGGCGGCCATGACACGGCTGACGTAATTCCGGGTCTCACGATAGGGGGGGATACCCCCGTAACGCTCCACGGCTGTGGGGCCGGCGTTGTAGGCGGCGAGAGCGAGATCCACCCGCCCTTCGAAACGCGACATCATCCATTTCAGATAGCGAACACCCCCGTCCAGGTTCTGTTCGGGGTCGAACGGATCGGCCACCTGCATGTCGGAGGCCGTTGCCGGCATGAGCTGCATGAGGCCCATGGCGCCCACGCGGCTGACCGCCAGCGGATCGAAGCCCGACTCGGCCCGCACCACTGCCGCGATGAGTTTCTCGTCCATTTCATACCGGCGGGCAATATCCCGGGCCAGGGATTCCAGGTTGTCAGGCGGGGGGGCCGCCGCTTCGGGCTCAGGCGAGGGCAAATGAACCCGCGCTACCCTTTCGGGACTCAGGCCGATGATGCCTCCTCCGGGCAGGCGAGCGTGAATCAGGCCGTCCTTGAGCCAGGCATCCTCGACGGTGAGTCCACGTCCATCTGTGAAATAGATGGTTCCGGCGGCGGCGGGCAAGGCAAACAGAGCCGCCGCCGCCACAAGGACGGTGCTGCACACGTACCGGGTTGCCCGCGCCAATGCGGAAAAATTCTTCATGCTGCCCGTTCTTATAGGAGGAATGATCCCTGACGTCAAGGATCGAGATCGTATTATGGCCTCCCGAAGGCGCGCAAAAGCTGATCATGGGGCCAGCGCACGACCGCTGTTCTGCCGTGGGGGCAGGTCAGGGGCTCCCGGCAGAGCAGCCAGAGCCGCACGATCTCGGTCATCCGTTCCCTGGTCAGGGAATCATGAAACCGCACGGCCGCGTGGCAGGCCATGGTTGCCGCGATCTTGTGCTCCAGGCGGTGGCGCGCCGCTCGGTCGGCACCCGTCTCACCCTTCAGCAGGATGGGGAGAAGATCCCTGAGAGCCTCCACGGCCCGCGCCTCGGGCAGGCGAGCCGGTACCTGCCGCACCAGGAGAGTGTCCTCACCGAACGCCTCAAGGCCGAACCCCAGGTTCTCGAGCGCGGGGAGAAGCGCAGGGATCTGGCTACCATGTCCGGGGTCGACCTCCATGGAGAGAGGAAAAAGAAGGGCCTGACGCGGGCTTTCGTGCGCCGCGAAGTTGGCGAGAATCTCTTCGTAGAGGACGCGTTCGTGGGCCGCGTGTTGATCGAGAAGATAGAGAGCATCGGCATCATGGGCCACGATGAAACAGTCACGATACTGGGCGATCACCACCGGGGTCGCCGCCTCCCTGTCTGCGGCGGCCTGGGGGGAGCTGGAGACCGCGGCGGCGGACTCCCGGGAATGGCGCAGATCGCCATGAAACATGGCGGCGGTTCCTGACGGAGTTTGCTGCCCGAGGACCACCGACTGCTGATCAGGGCCGTTTCCCGACACAGCCCGGTATCCTTCGCTGACCGCCCATGAGTCTGTCGCATGGCCGTCGGTCTCCTGAGGTGCCACACCCGCGCCCCGCGCCAGGAAGCCCGCCGGCGCCAGCGCTTGCCTCAGGGTGCTCCGCACCAGCGTGAACACGGCGCTGCGATCGGCGAAACGGACCTCGCTCTTGGCGGGGTGGACGTTCACGTCCACATCGCCGCCGGGGAGGTCCAGGAAAAGAAACAGGACCGGGTAGCGCCCCTTGGGCAGGAGGCCGGCGACGCCCTCCCCGGCGGCATGGATCAGCAGGGAGTCGCGCACGGGGCGGCCGTTGACGAAGAGGTGCCAGCCACGGCGGGAGCCCCGTGTCTCATCGGGACCGCTCACCAGGCCGTGGACGGTCATGCCCGCCGCTTGCCGCTGGATGGGAATCAGGCTCCCGGCCAGTCGCACACCCCAGAGGCCGGCGATCCGCTCCCGAAGATCCGCCGCGGGCGCCAGATCCACGCTCACGCGTTCTTCGTGGGACAGGTAGAAGCCCACCTCGGGGCGGGCCAGCATTTCCGGGAGCAGGGCATCGGAGATGCGCGTGAATTCTGAGGCCGGCTTTTTCAAGAATTTGCGGCGGGCGGGGGTGTTGAAAAAAAGGTCCTCCACGGTCACGGTCGTTCCCCGGGGCCGTGATGCCGGCTGCTCCGGCCCGGAGATGCCTCCTTCCACCACCAGGCGAACAGCTTCTCCATCCTCCCCGGCGGCCGTCTCCAGGGTAAGACGGGAAACCGAGGCGATGGAGGGCAAGGCCTCACCACGAAATCCCAGGGTTGTCACCCGGCTCAGGTCCTCCAGACAGGCGATCTTGGAGGTGGCATGCCGCTCCAGGGCCAGGTGCGCATCGGCGGGTGTCATGCCTGAGCCGTCATCGGCCACCCTCATGCGGACAAGGCCGCCTCCGTGGATGTCGACGCGGATCCTCTGCCCACCAGCATCCAGAGCATTTTCCACCAGTTCACGAATCACCGATCCCGGCCGCTCCACCACCTCCCCCGCGGCGATGCGCTGGGCCTCAGAGGCCGGTAGGATTCGGACCCGCGTCATGCTCGGCAGCTTAACACTCTGTCGCGGCCTGATTGCCAAGATGGTAGAATGAGCGCTCCAGGCAGGGTGGTTCACCCGCCGGGAGCCCACTGATCATGGTAAAAATCCGCAAAGGCCCCCTGGGCGAGATGGATGTTCTCCACCGGCGCATGGAGCGCATGATGGAGAATGTGCTGCAGCGCCACGGCGCATCCTCCGCTCCGGCCCAGTGGAATCCGGCAGCCGACCTGTACGAAACCCGGGATCAGGTTGTGGTGATTCTGGAGGTTTCGGGTGTGGATTCCGATTCCCTGGAGGTGACCCTGGAAGGCACGGTCCTGAGGGTCCAAGGCCGACGTGGCGGCCCTCCGCCACGGAAGGACTGCGTCGCCCTCCTCCAGATGGAGATCGAATACGGCCCGTTCGACAGACTGTTCACTGTTCCGGCCAATCTGGATGGTGACACGGCCCACGCCCGCCTGGATGATGGATTCCTGGAAATTCAGATTCCCAAGCGGGCGGTTGAACCTGAAGAAGAAGGCCCGGGCCGGGTGGAGATAGAGACAGCATGAGCGAAGGCAAGAGTTCGCCACCGGATGCCGCGCCCCAGCCTCCGGCTCCCCAGGCTGAGAGCAGCGGCCTGGGCGAAGAGCCCATCCCGGCAGAACTGCCGATCCTGCCTCTGAAAGACACGGTTGTCTATCCCGGCATGTCCGTGCCCCTGGTGGTGGGGCGCCCGGCCAGCCGCAAGCTGGTGGACGCGGTCATTCTTGAGGAGCGCATCCTGGGTCTCATCATGCAGCACGACGCGGCCGTTGAGGAGCCGCCTCCCGATGCTCTCCATGAAGTCGGGACCGCCGCCAAGATCATCAAATTACTGAAGTTCCCCGATGGCAACTTGCGCCTCATCGTGCGCGGCATGGAGCGCATTCGGGTCCAGCGCTACACCGCGACTGCGCCCTACCTGAAGGCCCGCATCGAGGTTCTCCATGACGCCGTTCGCCCAGGCCTGGAGCTCGATGCCCTGGCCAAGAACGTGACCAACCTGCTGCAAAAGATGTTCGATCTCATGCCCATCGTGCCTGAAGAAGTCTCAGCCATGCTCCTCAGCGTGGAAGACCCCGGCCGCCTGGCCGATGCCGTGGCCGCGGTTTTGCTCAAGGATGCGAAGCGCAAGCAGGATATTCTGCGGACGCTGGATGTGCGCCAGCGCCTCGAAACCATCACCCGTCTCCTTTCCCAGGAGATCGAGGTCATGGAACTGGGCTCCAAGATCCAGCAGGAAGTGCAGGATGAGATGGGCAAATCACAAAAGGATTACATCCTGCGCCAGCAACTCAAAGCGATCCAGAGGGAACTGGGGGAAGAGGACGAGGCCACCACCCTGGTGCGCGAGTTCGAGGAGAAGATCGCTGCTGCCGGCATGAGCGAGGAAGCCGAGACCGAGGCCCGCCGGGAGTTGGAGCGCCTCAGGGTCATGCCGGCGGCGGCCGCGGAACATACTGTGGCGCGCACCTACCTGGAATGGATGGTGGATCTCCCCTGGTCGAAGTCCACCAGCGACAAGCTGGATGTGGCCGCTGCCCGCCGGGTTCTGGACGAGGACCACTACGATCTGGAGAAGATCAAGGATCGCATCCTGGAATACCTGGCGGTGCGAAAGCTCAAGGATGACATGAAGGGCCCCATCATCTGCCTGGCGGGGCCGCCTGGAACCGGCAAGACATCCCTGGGCCGTTCCATCGCCCGTGCCATGGGCCGGGAGTTTCATCGCATGTCCCTGGGGGGGGTGCGGGATGAAGCCGAGATACGAGGGCACCGGAGGACCTACGTGGGCGCTCTTCCCGGCCGGATTATCCAGGCATTGCGCAAGGTCAAGAGCAACAATCCCGTGATCATCCTGGATGAGATCGACAAGCTGGGCACCGACTTCCGCGGCGATCC
>JAPUKF010000026.1 GCA_027295805.1 Acidobacteriota bacterium
CGCATTGGGCCGCTCACCGGTGTACTGGTCCAAGGATTCTGGACGCTTTGGCCTGCCCCAGGTTCCGCGGAGGCGAATAACTGGATTCTGCTGCCATAATCGTGCAGGAGGACGATATGGCAAGGAGAGGTTACTCGTCGGAGTTCCGGCGTCGCGTGTTGGATCGGGTTGAAGGCGGTCGCAAGGTGTCCGGAATGGACCCTTTGCTGGGTGGTACGCCAGGCAGGATTCGAACCTGCGACCTCTTGCTCCGGAGGCAAGCGCTCTATCCAGCTGAGCTACTGGCGCAATGGGGAACCGGATGGTAGCCAGCCCGTCCCGAACCTGTCAAGAAATCAGCCGGCTGGACGAAAAAAGCCGGAGGCCTGGATGGCCTCCGGCTTGCTCTTCTGGTGTTGTACGTCGAATCTTAGTTGTCGTCGTCGCTTGTGAACTTCTTCTTCTCGATGATGATGATGTTGCCATCGCCATCGCCGGGAAGGCACTTCTTGATGACCTCGACGTCAACCGTGGTCTCGCCATCCGCGTGCAGGTCGCCTCCTGATGTCATGAACATGAAGGAATGGGCGCCGCCGCCCGCCGGAGAAAAATGGACTTCTTTATCCACACCGGCGGCACGCAGAGCATCGATGATATCCGCCTTCTGGTACTCGTCCAGATCCCCCAGTCCAGAGATAAAGACAGTGTCGAGACTTTCGCCATCAAGGTGGATGACCTGCTGATCGCCGGTGACCCAGACATTCTGCATGGCTTCATGCAGGCCCTCACCATCGCCATGGCCGATGGCCCGTACCATGACACGATTGTGCGCACCATCTCCGGGTGTGGCGATGAACGTCTCCTCACCATCGATATCCAGGCGATAGCCGTCCGCTTCGCGGGTGATGCCGATATCCTTGCCCGAGTCGCTGGTGATCCAGCGGGTTTCGCCCACCTCCAGATCGCTCAGATCAAGCTCCGTCATCTCGCCGCCATCATCGGCCATGACCTTGATCTTCACGTTCACGTGCCGCTCACCCGAGTCCTCGTTCCAGGAGGGCTTTTCGGCCCATGCGGGCGCGGCCAGCATGAGGGCCACAGCAGGCAGCACGGCCAGGGCCAGGATTCGACGCAGGGAAATTGTTGAAGTGCCGCGTGACAAGAAGCGAACCATATGTTATCTCCAGGCTTGAACAGCTTGATTTTGCACCAGGAACCGCTCCCGGTAACCCGTCAAGAGTGCAATTCCCGCGCCAGCGGTCAGAGGGCTCTTTTGGCCTTCCCCTCTCCCCAAATGGGGAAACAGGTGCTCAAATCAGTCCCCGTCACCACCCAGGCCATGCTTTTCCATGCGATACAGAAAGGCCTTGTATGGCATATCCAGCAGCCGTGCGGCCCGCGCCCGGTTTCCACCGGCCATGGCCAGGGCCTGTCCCAGGCAATCCCGCTCATGAGTATCCCAGGCCAGGCCGCCCGGGGGAAGCTGAAACCCAGCGTTGCGCGGCGGCCGGCCGGCCACTTCCTGGGGCAGGTCTTCCTCGCTCACCCGGTCCTCATCGGCCAGCAATACCAGCCTCTCCACCACGTTCTCCAGTTCCCGGACATTGCCCGGCCAGGCATAGTCCACCAGTTTTTTCATGAGGCTTGCGGGAAAGGATGGCGCGCGCAACCCGTGGCGGCGCTCGGCGCGATCTCTGAAATGGCGGATGAGGACCGGGATATCCTCGCGCCTTTCGCGCAAGGCGGGCATGTGCACCGGGATGACGTTCAAGCGATAGTAGAGATCTTCGCGAAAGCGGCCGGCCTGCACATCAGCCTGCAGATCTCGATTGGTGGCGGCAAGGATGCGCACGTCCACCACGATCTCCTCCGTCCCGCCCACCGGAGTGATGTGGCCTCCCTGCAGGGCGCGCAGCAGCTTGGGTTGCACCGCGACGGGGAGATCGCCCACCTCATCGAGGAAAAGAGTCCCGCCGTGGGCCGCCTGAAACTTTCCGTCCCGGTGGCGATCTGCACCTGTGTAGGCGCCTTTGCGCGCGCCGAAAAATTCAGACTCGATGAGGGTCTCGGGAATGGCAGCGCAATTGACCACCACGAACGACTCCTGGGCTCTTTGGGAGAGCACATGCAGCGCCCGCGCCGCCAGTTCCTTGCCCGTGCCGCTCTCGCCTGTGAGCAGCACCGTGGCGTCCGTGCCGGCAAGCTTCTCGACCCGGCGGAACAGCTTGCGCATGGACGGAGCGGAACCCATCAGGTCCACCAGCCGGTCCCTATCCTCCAGCGCCTCGCTCAGCCTGCGATTCTCGTCCACCAGGTGGCGGGCCCGCAGGGTTCTCTCCAGGGCCATGAGAAGCGCCTGGCGTTCAAACGGCTTGGTCAGGTAATCGTCCGCGCCGGCGCGCACGGCTGCCACGGCCCGGGCGATGGTGCCATAGGCGGTGACCATGAGAAAGGCGGTGGCGGGATACGATTGGCGAATCTCGGTGAGGAGCTGCAAGCCATCGCCATCGGGCAGCTTCCAGTCGGAAATCACAACATCCACCGGTGACGTCACCAGCGCGCTGCGGGCAGCGTCAGCCGTTGCAGCCTCCACCACCTGATACCCCTCTCCTCTGAGGATGTCGCAGATGAGGCGTCTCTGATCTTCGTCGTCTTCGACCACCAGCAGCCGCTGCCCACTCCCGGTCTCAGCCATCCTGACGCTCCTCACGCGAGTCCAGTGTCAGCACCGCCAGGGTGCCTCCTGAGGCTCTGTCTTCCAGGCTGATGCGCCCCCCGTAGCGACTGCTGGCAATGCGCTGGGCCAGGTAAAGGCCCATCCCGGCACCATTGGCCTTGGTGGTGACATGGGGCGTGAACAGCCTGGCACGCACCTCCGCCGGCAGCCCCGGGCCGTCGTCCGCAATCTCGAGGCGCGCGCCCGCGCCGTCCTTCTGGCCGGCAAGCGTCACCTCCACGCGCCCTCCTTGCGGACTTGCCTCCACCGCATTGACCACCAGCGCCTGCACAACGGCGCGCAACTCCGCCTCGACTCCGTTGATAGAGAGGGATTCCGCGGGAGCCTTGACCTCCAAACGCACATGACTCGCCGCGTCCTGGCTCGCCTCCAGGGCCACGTCCTGCACGAGCTTGTGGAGATCCACCTGACTGACCTGGCCGCCGCCCTCGCTGGCCAGGGCCAGGAAGGAGCGCACTGCGCCATCCACCCGCCTGATCTGCCGGCGAGCCCCCTGCGCCAGTTCATCCGCCCTGGCGTCATCAGGTGCCTGGGCGGCCAGCGCCTCGAGGGAAAGACCCAGGGCGTTGAGAGGGTTGCGCAGGCTGTGGGCCAGACCCCGCGCAATCTCGCCCAGCTCGAAGAGGTGTTCCCGGGCCCGCAGACGCCGCGCCGTGTCATCCAGCTCTTTGAGATGAGTGGACATCTTGTTGAAGGAGAGAATGGCATCCCGCACCTCGCCGCTCCCCTGCTCCGGCGCCAGCGCGCCGAACTGGCCGGCTCCGACGGTACGGGCCGTTGCCGCCAGGCCCCTGAGCGGTGCCGTCACCCGGTGCGCCACAAGCCCGGCAATCACCAGGCCGACCACCAGGATGACCGCAGTCCCGATGAACAGCCGCTGTGAAGTTTCTTCCACGGCCTTGTGCACGCCGACGGCGGGGAGGGGAATCAGCTGCCCCCCTTCAGGTCCCTGGATGCGCAAGGCGGAGCGTTCCCCCGGCCCATCGATTTTGAGTTGATATGTGAAGACAGCGGTGGCGTTCAGCCCACCCAGGAGATCCACCTGTGAATCCCCGTCACCGGAGTCCGCTTCCAGTCGCAGGACTTCCTGGACCCAGGTTGTGCCATCGGCATCTTCCATCTCCAGGACGGCCACACGTTTTCCCATCCGCTCAGTTGCCAGGGGCAACTCCCCGGTCGACAGACGCAGCACCCGGAAGTCGCTGGAATCGCTGAGGAGGTCCCGGCCCACGGCCACGGCCACGGCATCGACCTTCTCGGACAGGCTCGTGGTCAGGGCGCCCACCAGCAGCCACTGGCCAACGACGATGACAGCCACAAGACCACCAAAAATCAGGAAGAGCCGCGCGCGAAGAGTCATGACGCTGGAAATAGTAGCAAGGCCCGTGCCCGGTAGTATCCTTGGGGCGTGACACGGCCTCTTCCCAGGGTCATCCTGCACGTGGACATGGATGCGTTCTATGCCGCCGTGGAGGTCCGGGACGACCCCCGGCTCACGGGTAAGCCGCTGATCATCGGCCATGAGGGCCCCCGGGGGGTGGTTTCCACCTGTTCCTACGAGGCCCGCCGCTTCGGCGTGCATTCGGCCATGCCGTCGGTGACGGCGGCTCGCCTCTGTCCCGACGCCATCTGGCTGCCGGGACGCATGCGG
>JAPUKF010000260.1 GCA_027295805.1 Acidobacteriota bacterium
CGGCAGGACCTGCCGGCTGCGCCGACCGCGGACTGTCCCACCTGCCCGACACTGACCCGCAGTGTCCGACTTGCGGTCTGCGGGAGCGGCGTGCACTGCATCGGCTCCATCGCCGGGCAAGCCATCTGGCATCTGCGCAACAATCTACTCAGTGGCGACGACTACGTCTCCGGCCTGCCGCTGGCCGCCGGAAATCCTGCCCTCAGTTCGCTCCAGATGCGCTGGCTGCTGGAACGCTGGCTCCTGGGTGGTGGTGTTCCCATGGAGACCTGGGATCCGACCGCCGCCGGTGTCTCCATCTACGACGCCGTCATGGTCGCCGATGACGATGACCAGAACCTGGCCAACGGCACGCCTCATGCCGCCTATATCAATGCCGCCTTCAGCCACCACGAGATCGACGAATCGCCGCAGTTGCCCGACAGCACAAACTGCGCCGCGCCGGCCGATCCGTTGGTGTCGGTGCTGGTGCAGCCGGGGGAGGACGGGCTGCCCCGTGTGCGCATCGACTGGCTCGGTGGCGGCCCCGGCACCTTTGATGTTCTGCGCCGCCGTTTCAGTGGGGATACTTTTCTCCCGGTTGCCCGCGATGTGGTGGCGGGACCGGTTCTGGATGAAGATGTTTCCGCTGGCGAGAGCTGGGAGTATCTGGTACAGGCCGATTCGGGAGGCGGCTGCCGCATGGTGTCGCCGGGCCTGAACGTGGAGGCGGTGAGCGTGAATCTGCCTGCCCTGGAGGTTCGCCTGCTGGAGTTCCGTGAGAACCCTGGGGACGGCGACCTGCTGGTGGAGCCCGGCGAGAGCGCGGACCTTGACCTGGAGATCGTGGAGGTGGGAGGAGTGGCCGGCGCCACCGGCGTGAACCTCACGCTCTCTTCCATGGATCCGTCCGTGGCGGTGAGCCAGGGCGGTCCCATGGCCTGGGGAGATGTGGCCGCCGGGCTGACCGTCGCCGGGCCGGCTCCGTTTCAACTCCGTCTGGCCGACGATCTCCCCTGCGGGAGCCAGGTGGTTGTGCTCCTTCAAGTCGATGCCATGGAAACGTGCGGCAGCACGGCCCTGCGCCTGCCTCTGGCTGTCGTCTGTGACAGCGCCGGCGAGGCGTTTGTGCGTGCCGTTCCCGGCAGTCTGCAGGTGGTGGCAGACACGGGAGATCAGGACGGCCTGGCCGACAACTGCGAGCTGGCGACCCTCTCGTACGAGCTGGAGAACGCAGGCGGGTCGGCATCGGGGATGGTGACCAGCACCGTGACGGCTCTGGACGGCCGCAGCCGGGTGGTGGGTGGAGGTGTCTGGCAGTATGTCGGTGGCGGCGCCGGGGCGCTTTCCGGCCTTCTTCCCGGAGAGTCCGTCACCGCGTTTTTCAGCGCGGATCTGGCCGGCTGGGATGGGCCAGGGGTGGCCCCGTTTGCCGTGCAGACCGTGGCGTCCCAGTCTTCCGGTGTGGTGACGGTGGATCTTGAAACTGCCATCGAGGAAGATCCGCCTCTTTATGCGACCCAGAGTTTTGATTTTGAAGGTGGCAGCCAGGGCTGGACGGGAGATGGATTCGTCCTCTCGACTTCGCGAGCCAACTCCGGCACCCAGAGTTTTCACGGTGGTACCACGAGTGCTTCGTGGTTGTGCCAGCATCTTCTGTCGCCGGTCTTTCGTCTCGACCCGGCCGGTGGCGCTGCTGTGGCCATGCAGGTCTATGCCGACATCGAACCCTTCTCCAGTGGTACCTGGTGGGACCGGGCCAATGTGCATCTCCTGGAGGTGGACACCGGCCGCCATGTCCTGCTGACGCCCCTGTCGGGCCGTGCTTATACGGCCGATCCCGCCGCCAGTCTGGAGGGACAGCTCTGTCACGTGGACCTGGAGGAAGGTTGGGCGGGCAACCTCTCCCCCCCCTTCGCGGCCGTGAGCTTCGATCTCTCGCCCTGGAGCGGACGTGAGATTCGCATCGAGGTGAACTACAGCAGCGATGGCGGTGATGATCGTGAAGGGATCTACATCGATGATGTGGTCTTCACGGGAGCGGCGACGCCGCCGCAGGATTCCCAGTCGGACCTGTGCGGCTTTGCGCCCGAGGTTTCGCCGCCTGGCAGTCCGGTTCCCCTGGGAGTTGAACTCAACGGCGGCGATCTGCTCCTGACATGGGAGGATCTGGGCACGGGATTCGCTTACAACGTTTACAGCGGCACCGTGGGCAACTGGTTCGACCACGGCCTGGCGCCCCTGGCTTGTGCCGGCAGCGGTGTGACCTGTGACGGCGCGAGCTGTTCCTGGACGTCCAGCGGTTTGCCTGCGGGACAGGCCTACTACCTGGTCACCGCCTCACGGGATGGGCGCCAGGGTCCCTCAGGGTTCACCACAGCCGGCATTCCCAGGGATCCGACGGCCGATTCGTGCCTGCCATGAGGCGACCCTCTTGACCTCCCGCTTCTGGCAGGAGGCCACGGACGAAGCCCGAGCCCTGGATCGTGACGATCCCCTGGCGGGCTGGCGCGAACAATTTGTGATCCCCGCCGCCGGCCAGGGTGAAAGTGTGTACCTGTGCGGGAATTCCCTGGGACTCATGCCCCGCGCCGCGACCGTTGAGGTGCAGAAGGTTCTCAGCGACTGGGGTCGCCTGGGTGTGCGCGGCCACTTCGAGGCTGAACCCGACTGGTTCGCCTATCACGAAGCTCTGGCGCCCCAGACGGCGGCACTGGCAGGTGCGTTGCCGGAGGAAGTCGTGGTCATGAGCTCCTTGACCACCAATCTGCACCTGCTCATGATTTCGTTTTTCCGGCCTGCCGGGGAGCGGCGATGCATTGCCATGGAGGCGGGCGCTTTCCCTTCGGATCGCCATGCGGTGGAAAGCCAGATGCGACTCCACGATCTGGATCCGGCCACCGACCTGGTGCTCCTCAAGCCGCGTGAAGGGGAAGACCTTTTGCGCACTGAAGACGTGGTCCGGACGCTGGAGGATCTCGGTCCTCGCCTTGCCCTGCTGCTGCTGGGAGGTGTGCAATATCTGACCGGGCAATGGTTCGCGGTGGAGTTGCTGGCGCGGACGGCCCGCGCCACCGGTGCGGTGGTGGGCCTGGACCTGGCCCATGCCATAGGCAATCTGCCCCTGGCCCTGCATGACTGGGATATCGATTTCGCCGTCTGGTGTGGTTACAAGTATCTCAACGGAGGGCCGGGGGCGCCGGCGGGCTGCTTCGTCCACCAGCGCCACCACGGCCAGACGGATCTTCCCCGCCTCCAGGGGTGGTGGGGGACGGATCCCGCGACGCGCTTTCAGATGGACGACAGCTTCACACCCCAGGCCGGGGCCGCCGCCTGGCACTTGAGCAACCCGCCTGTCCTGGCCATGGCCGCCCTCAAGGGCTCTCTGGATATCTTTCAACAGGTCGGAATGCCGGCCCTGCGGCGGAAATCCCTGGCCCTGACCGGATTCCTCCACCGCCTGCTCAGCGCGGCGGATCCACCCGTCAAGATCATCACGCCGGCCGGCGCAGATCAGCGGGGATGCCATCTGTCCCTTCGGGTGGCCGGCGGGGCGGGCGATCAGGTCGCCCGGCTGGCCCGGCGCGGCTTCATCTGCGATGCGCGGGAGCCGGATCTGCTCAGGGTGGCGCCGGTTCCTTTGTACAATACCTTCAGCGATGTGGCCGCCTTTGCGCGCGCTTTTCTGGAAAGCCGGGGGGAGACGGCTTAGAGGACACCCGGATCGCACCGTGGTAGCATCTAGAAAGTGATTCTCCGTGGGGGCGATTGAGC
>JAPUKF010000261.1 GCA_027295805.1 Acidobacteriota bacterium
TTTTTCAGTTCCATGGCCCCATCCCCGCCCGGATTCCGTCTAACGACAAGTTGCTCATTCTAGCGCGAACAGCCGCACCCGATAGCCCATCGTGCCCCCTGCCAGCACGGCGACCATGAGCACCACGGCGTTGCTCAGCCTGGAGCCTATCTTCCCCATCTGCTCACTTTGCATGGTTTGACGACACCGCCACGGCCTGCCTATCCTCCCTTCTGATGAGTCATGAGGATCCCGATCTGCGGCCCGGTTCCGTCACCTTCGATCTCCCCCTGGGCCCTGTGCTCCTGCGGATCGTCCATCTGCCAACGGCCTGGGAGCCGTTCGTCAGCACCCATTACGCACCGTTCGCGGAACCGGCAGGCAGCAACACCGCCGATCTGACCGTGACCTGTCGGGAGGGAAACGGCGTGGTCATTCCCCTCCCCGGCCCGGGCAAGACGCCCATCATGGAAGTTCTTCAGAAGGGCCAGGAGCAGTACTCCATCCGCTCCCACTGGCAGCATGGCGAGGTCGATCTTGCCGCCGGCACGGCAAGTCTGACCCTGACGCATCGCGGTGCGACCGAATTCCGCATGTCCCTGGAGAACTTTCTGCGCATCGCCGGACAGCTCCTGCTCATGCGGCGCAAGGCCTTTCTCCTGCACTCGGCAGGTGTCCTTGATGAAGAGCGTTGTTTCCTGTTCTTCGGGCATTCCGGAGCAGGCAAGAGCACGGTCACGGCCCTCTCCGCGCCCCGCCGGGCCCTCTCCGACGACATGGTACTCATCGATCTTCAGGGTTCCCGGGTACAGGCCCATGCGGTGCCGTTCTATGGTCTTTTTCCACCCCAGGAGCGCGTGCGCGGCGCATATCCAGTGGCCGGAGGGTTTCGCCTGCGGCAGGCAGCGGAGGATCACCTGGAACGCCTCAAACCTGCCAGGGCCACCGCCACCATCGCGGCCAGCGTGCCATTCATTCACGATATGGGTTTGCCGCCGGATCTCCTCACCGATCTGGCGCTGGAATTCTGCCGCCGTATCCCGGTCTACGACCTGCAGTTCACACGCACCAATCGGTTCTGGAATCTCATGGGGGAGCTTCCCGATCCGGCCGGGCCGTAAAAACCCTCACCGACGCATGCGGCCGAGCAAGGTGTTGACGGGGTGAGAGCGATCCAGCCAGCCGACGGAAACCCGCCCTCTGCGATCCAGGTTCTTCATGGCCAGCCTCAAGCCGCGATGACCTGGATCGAGCTTCAGCCCTTTCGAGAAGATGGTCAGAGCTTTGGACATGCGTCCCGCCATGGTGTAGACCTTTCCCAGGTTCAGGAAGAGATCGGGGTTGTAGACCTCCTTGCGCACCGCCATTTCGCAGGCCCGCAGCGCGTCCTTGTTGGCTCCCTGCGCCAGTGCCACGCTCAGCCCAAAATAGGAGAGGTAGCGCATCTGCGGCTGGGTGACGTTATGGCGTCTCTCGGCGCGCATGGCCTTTTCGAAAAGCTCTGACGCCTCTTCAGCCCGGCCCGCCGAGAGAGCTGCCAGCCCCTCGCGATATTTGTTCTCTGCAGATAGAGTATTCATGGCATCCCCTTGTGAATATCTTTGGTCAGGAATGCATATACGGTTATTGCGCATAATCAACAACATATAATTCTCTTTACCTATATTACATTTTTGTATCTTGCATTTATGCAACTGCCGTCTCCTCCCATAAATGCTCCCCCATCAGGCCTGTGGTAACCTTCCCGCCTGTTTTTCAGAGGCATTCCTTTGGATCAAACCAGACCACGCCGCAAGCCATCCCCGACCGTTCGGGTGCTGCTCCACGGCAAAGAGGATTTCGCCGCCATGCGCCGTGCCGGCCGTCTGGCCGCGGAGATCCTCGACTTCATCACCCCCCATGTGCGCCCCGGCGTGACCACCGCCGAGCTCGACAAACTCTGTCGCGAGTTCACCGCGGCGCGAGGTGCCATCTCCGCCCCCCTCAATTACAAGGGATTTCCCCGCTCCATCTGCACCTCCATCAATGATGTGGTCTGCCATGGAATCCCCGGAGACAGAGCGCTCGAGGAAGGGGACATCATTAATATTGACGTGACCCCCATGGTGGACCGCTGGCACGGCGACAGCAGCCGCATGTTTCTGGTCGGCGAGGTTTCCGAGGCCGCCCGACGCCTGGTGGACGAGACCTATGAATGCATGATGCGCGGCATCCGCGCCGTGCGCCCCGGCGCGACCCTGGGAGATATCGGACATGCCATCCAGTCCCATGCTGAAGCCGCGGGCTACTCTGTCGTGCGTGATTTCTGCGGCCACGGGATCGGCCAGGTTTTCCACGACGCCCCCCAGGTTGTTCATTTCGGGCGGCCCGGACACGGCGCCCCGCTGCGCGCCGGAATGTTCTTCACCATCGAACCGATGATCAACACCGGCCACTATGGGATCAGGATTCTGGATGACGGCTGGACCGCCATGGCGGAGGACGGCAGTCTCTCCGCCCAGTTCGAACATACGGTCGGCGTGACCGCCGATGGTGTGGAGATATTCACTCTCTCTCCGGCAGGTCTGCACCAGCCGCCATACGCCTGAGGGCCGGATGTCATCACCTGGCAGACGACGTATTCTTCTGGCGGTGGCAACCCTTGCGGCACTGCTCGTGGTGGCCGTCCTGGCCCTGCCACTGCTCATCGACGCTGACACCTACAGGGAAACCCTGCGCCGCCAGGCCGAGACGGCTCTCGGCCGACCGGTCCGTCTGGGCACCCTGCACCTGAGTGTGCTGCCACGTCTGGCCCTCACGGCCGATGACCTGGCTCTCCAGGCTACCGCTCAGGAAGGGGGCGGCGATCTTCTGACGGCCCGGCGCGTTTCCATTGGCGCCCGCATCATGCCGCTCCTTCAGGGCAGGGTCGAGATCACCCGCATCATCATCCAGCGCCCCGAACTGACACTGCGCCGAGCCGCCGATGGCTCCTGGCTCCTTCCCCTCCCCCTGGAAGCCACCTCATCCCCGGACCCCGGCGAGGCAACGACATCCGCTGATATGCCATCGGTCCTCATCCAGCTTCTGGCCTTGCGCAACGGCGTGGTGACCCTGGCAGACGGTGATGCCACCCGGACAATCATGGAAGAGTTCAACTTGAGCCTGCACGATCTGGCCCTGGACCGTCCTCTGGAATTCCATGCCGCCGGCATCTGGATCGAGCCCGATGGTCGCCGGCGGAACATCGAACTCGGCGGCTCTCTGGCCTGGGAAAGCGCAGGTGACGACCTTCTTCTGACCCTCTCCTCCAGCGAGATCCGCAGCGGCGACAGCCGCCTGGATATCCAGGGACGCCTGACCAGTTCCGGCACCTCCCCGGGCCTGCACA
Source organism: Acidobacteriota bacterium (assembly GCA_027295805.1). Classification (GTDB taxonomy): domain Bacteria; phylum Acidobacteriota; class Polarisedimenticolia; order SMYD01; family SMYD01; genus SMYD01. Next base: position 3,350 of record JAPUKF010000261.1, read on the forward strand.
TGGAGATCGCCGACGCGGTGCTGGCCGAGGACGAACTGAACGATCTGCTGGCGCTGGCCGGCATCAATCTGCCCGGCCGACTGGCCGGAGAGCCGTTGCGGGGCACTGCCGGCCTGTCCTGGCAACAAGGGGAGGCGGTCTTGTCTCCTCTGCAGATGGACCTGTTCGGCGGCCGGCTCAAAGGGACCGCGACGCTGCGCACCGATCATTTCCCCGCCACTTTCCATCTGGAAGGAGATCTCACCGATATCCAGGCCGGCCCTCTCTTGCGTTCGCTCCTCGATCTGGATCTTCTCAGCGGTCGGCTGGGCGGCAACCTGGTTCTGGATGGCTCCGGGGGAACCTATGAGGAGATCGTCCGTTCAGCCAGGGGCCATGGCGAGGTAGAGCTTCGCTCCGGGCACCTGGATGGGCTGGACATTCTCGCCTCCATCTCCCGCACCAGCGGCGTCTTCGGTGAAGGAACAGTCGAGAGCCTGACCACGAAGCTCGCCCAGGCCGGTATGGATTTCGACCAATTCGGTGGCCCCTTCAGGATCCAGGGAGGCCGGCTGATCAGCCCGGATCTTCTCCTCAAGACCCCTGACCTGAAGCTGACCGGCAGCGGCTCCCTGGACCTGCTGTCCGGGATTGTTGACGGGACTTTCCTCCTGACTCTCTCCAGGGAGATCAGTGCCAGCATGCGCAACGAGGGGAGCCGGGCGGCGCGGCTCTTCTGGAACAAGAGGGCGGAGAGAGTCGCACTGCCTCTCAAGCTCAGTGGCCCGGTCAGCGCGCCTGAGGCCGGCATCGACTGGCACACCGCCGCCAGTTCCTACCTGAAGAACGAATTACGCGACAACCCTGAAGCCGACCTCCGGGGGACCCTGCGCCGGCTTCTGGATGACTCGGTGAAGGATGCCGTCGGACCTGAAGCGAGAGAAGAATCCAGAACAGCGCCCCCGCCGCCGCCAGCGGGCACCGGCGAGGACACCACCAGCGGCGACCCGGCTGCTGCCGTGACCCGCGTCCGCTGGGGCGGGTCGTTTCTGGCCAAAGATCTGAAACTGGCAGGCTGGGTATCCGGCACCGGCCTTGCGGACGCGGTTCTCTCGGTGACGGACAGCGACGGTCGCGTCATCACTCGCCTCGCCCCCGTGCCCGAGGTGAAGGCCTGGATCGAGAGTGATCCCGGCCCCCATGACTCGACCCGCATCCCGTGGGAAACCCGGATCGACGGCAAGCGCCTTCTGGCCGCCCGCTTCCCGTTGCTGCTGACACTGCGGGTGAGCACCCGGGATGGCCGGGAAGTTGAAGCTCGCCGGCCGGTCGATCGTTGATCGCCCTGGCGCGGGCAGGAAGAGTTGCCGGCGGCCTGGTTCTGATTCTGGCCTGCCTGCTGCCGGCGATCTATGTGCCTGAGATCTCGTATTCGTCCCGGACCCTGGCTCGCCTCCACGATTTCGCCCACCTGCCCCTGTTCTGCGTGGTGGCGCTGATCATGGTGGCCATCTGGCCCGGCGGTCTTTTCGTGCAGAATCGCCTGCGGCCCCTGCCGGCCATGCGCCTCTGGCTGGCCGCGCTGCTGGCCGGGATCCTGGTGGAACTCCTGCAGGCCCGGCAGGGCCGGTTTCCCGAAATGATGGACATTGTCACCGATGGCGCCGGGGCCGCAATCGCCCTGCTCCTGGTCGTCGGGCATCGAGGCAATCGCTGGCGGTGGATACTCCCCCCTGCTCTTGCCATGGCGCTGGTGTTTGCCACCCCGGTGTTTCTCAGCGCCTGGGATGAGGCACTGGCCAAACGCCAGTTCCCGCTGCTGGCCGATCTTGAAACTCGTCTGCAGGTGGATCGATTCGGCCCCTCCCACAGCCGCCTGCGGCGCATCACGCACCCCGAGTCTCCAGCCAATCACCTCCTCCAGGTCCGCTTCCTTCCCGACATGTTCCCCCGTTTCAAAATGCAGGATCTGCCCCGGGACTGGAGTGAATTCAGCGCCTTCACCTTCACCTGCATCAATCCGGAGCCCGAGCCGTTTCTCCTCATCATCCGCGTGGACGACATTCATCACGAGAACCGACCGGCGGACCGCTATACCCTGAGACTCGAACTTGCTCCCGGCCGCCATGTCATCGAGGTGCCCCTGGCCGCGGTGGCGACGGCGCCTGATACCCGGCCCATGGATATGACCGCCATCGCCGCGGTCATCTTCTATGGCTACAAGCTGGAGAAGCAGCGCGTCCTCCTGTTCGACGATTTCCGCCTGGTGCCCTGAGCGCCAGCGCTTCAGGCGGCACCGAGCAACGCGCCGCAGATGGCAAAGGCGACCAGCGCCAGCGCGGCCGCCAGCAGGGCAAACGGCATCTGGGTGCGCACGTGGTCGATGACCTCGCTGCCGGAGGCCCGGGAGGCCACCACGGTGGTGTCGCTGATGGGGCTGGCATGATCGCCGAAAATACCGCCTGAGAGAACCGCCGCCAAAAGGGGCGCCGGCGGCAGACTGAACGATGAGGCTGTGGCTATGGCAAGAGGAACCATGATGGCGAACGTTCCCCAGCTCGTGCCGGTGGCGAACGCCACTACCGCACTCAGCAGGAAGGTGAGGGGCAGCAACAGCGCAGGCTGAGCCACACCCGTGAGCAGGCCGGCCACATAAGCGCCGGTGCCCAGGGCGTCACAGATCTGACCCAGGGCCATGGCCAGGACCAGGATCACGACCATTCCCAGAAAACCTTCCAGCCCGCGCATGATCTCGGTCATCACGTCCTGCAGCGTATGCCGGCGCGACAGCAGGACCAGGACGGCGGCACAGCCCAGGGCTGCCAGCACCGCCCACAACGCGGCGGTGGATCCCGACCCCTGGGTCAGGTTGCCATGCCCCGTCACCCACAGGCCCACAGGCATGGCCACCAGCAGGACCGCCAGAGGCACAACCATGTTTGCGGCCTTCCCGGGTCCAGCCATGCGCACGGAGTCGGGGCCGCTGTCCGTCGCCACAGGTTGCGCGCGTCCCATGGGGCCCGGCGCCCAGCCGGACCAGGCCGAGAAACCCGCCAGCGCCACGGCCGCCAGCGCATAGAAATTCAGCGGGACGGCCGCCGCGAAGACAGACAGCGGCTCCTCGATCCCCTGCCCGGCGAGAAGGCCCAAGATCAGCGCGCCCCAGGCATTGAACGGAATCAGGATACAAACCGGCGCGGAGGTCGAATCGGCCAGGTAAGCCAGGCGCTGCCGCGATTCACCGTGGCGATCAAAGAGGGGACGGCAGACGGCACCGGTCACCAGCAGAGTGATATTGGTCTCGATGAACAGGACCAGACCGATCCCCCAGGCCAGCATGCGGGCGCCGCGCCGGGAAGCCACCAGATTCCGCCCCTCGACCCAGGTGACAAAGCCGGCCACACCCCCGAACACTTCCATGAGGCGCACCAGAGGTCCTATGAGAAGCGCGAACAGAACGAGACGCGTCTGCCCCGGTTCGCTGAACACGGTCACGACCGCTTCAACACCTGAAGCAAGGCCCACCCCGGGATGACCTGAGGCGAGGATCAAGCCGCCCAGCAAAATACCGGCCGCCAGGGAGAGGATCACCTGGCGGGTCCACATGGCCAGGACGATGGCCGCAAGAGGTGGAAGCAGACTCCAG
>JAPUKF010000262.1 GCA_027295805.1 Acidobacteriota bacterium
TGGTCACCCACGACATGGCGGAGGCGCTGCTGCTGGCCGACAGGATCGCCGTCATGGAAGAGGGGCGTCTGCTCCAGTACGGCACGCCGCACGAGATCCTGACCTCCCCGGTGGATGACGTGGTCCGCAGGCTCATCGCCACACCCAAACGGCAGGGCGCGCGCATCGACGACCTGCTGCGAGACGTCGCCGGGGAACGTGCATGAGCCCCAATCTCCGCGAGCAGTTTGCCGTCCTGCCCGACTACCTGGGACACCATCTGTTTCTCACCGTGCTGCCGCTGCTCATGGCGGTCGCCATCAGCCTGCCCCTGGGCGTGATGCTGGCGCGACGGCGGCGACTGCGCGGGCCGGTTCTGGCGCTGGCCTCGGTGGCACAGACCATCCCCGGCCTGGCCCTTCTCGCCCTCATGGTGCCGCTGCTGGTCATCCTGGGGCAAGCCACAACCCGCGTGCTGGGCGGCGCCCTGCCGGCCCTGGGCTGGCCGCCGGCTCTCATGGCCCTGACCCTGTATGCCGTGCTGCCCATCCTGCGCAACACCGTCACCGGTCTACGCGGAGTCGACCCCGCCCTGCTCGAAGCGGCCCGGGCCATGGGCATGACACCGGGACAGTCCCTGCGTCAGGTGGAACTGCCCCTGGCAGCACCGGTGATCGTCGCCGGCCTGCGCACCGCCACGGTGTGGACCGTGGGCACCGCCACCCTGGCCACGCCGGTGGGCCAGACCTGTCTCGGCAATTACATCTTCATGGGGCTGCAGACGCGCAACCTCACCGCCGTGCTCTTCGGCTCGGTGGCAGCGGCGACCCTGGCGATCTTTCTAGACGGCCTCATCGGCGCTCTTGAGACCGGCGTGCGCACAGGCTCGCGGCGCCGCGTGGTCATGGCCGCCGTACTCCTGGCGCTGCTCTTGTCCGCCGGCCTGATGGCGCCCTGGCTGTCCCGTTCACAATCCGGCGGGGAGAACCCGCGCCGGGCCTGGACGGTGGGCGCCAAGACCTTCACCGAGCAATACATCCTGGCAATGCTGCTGCAACACACCCTGGAGGACGCCGGCCTGCCGGCGGCGCGGCGCGAGGGACTGGGCTCCACGTTGCTGTTCGATGCCCTGGCCGCCGGCCAGGTGGATCTCTATGTCGACTACTCGGGCACACTGTGGGCCAACCACATGAAGCGCAAGGGTGGCGGCAGCCGCCGGGAGGTTCTGGGCCAGGTCACCCGCTGGCTTGAGACAACCCACGGTATCCGCTGCCTGGGCCCCCTGGGATTCGAGAACGCCTACGTCCTGGCCATGGCCCGGGATGATGCCGCCCGTCGCGGCATCCGTTCCGTGGCCGACCTGCAGCGCCTCGGGGCCAATCTGAGGATCGGCGGCGACTACGAATTCTTTGGACGACCCGAGTGGCTCTCCCTGCGCGACACCTATGGCCTGGCAGCGGCAACCCGGACCAGTTACGACTCGACCTTCATGTATGAAGCTGTGGCGCGGGGCGAAGTGGACGTCATCTCGGCCTTCGGGAGCGACGGCCGCATCGCCGCCTACGATCTCGTCGTGCTGGCCGAGCCTCAGGGCGTGCTGCCGCCCTATGACGCCCTGTTGCTTCTCTCGCCCCGGGCCGGGGCAAGTCCTGAACTCATCGCGGCCCTGTCACCTCTTTTGGACGCCATCAACGTGGATCTCATGCGCCAGGCCAACAACATGGTGGACCGGGATGACGACCCACGCACGGTGAGCGAAGCCGCCGCCTGGCTGGCCGGGCAGATTGCCGGCCAGGGAGCGCCCTAGAGCGCTGCCGTGACCCCTTCCACCAGGATCATCTTCGTCCTGGCAGAACTCTGGCGCAATTTCTTGGGACCGGCGTAGAGGTCCGAGGCCCACCATTCCCTGGCCTTCTCCATACTGTCGAACTGAGCGATGACAATCCGTTGCGGGCGCCAGTCCCCTTCCAGAGTCTCGGCCTGGCCGCCACGCACGACGAATCGACCGCCGTGAGCATCCAGACTGGGCTGCACCTGCTGGACATAGCGGGCATAGGTTTCGGGATCGGTGATCTCGATTTCAACGACGACGTAGGCAGGCATGGCGCCCCATCCTACCAGAGGATCCGCGATCCTTGACTCCAGGCGCATGTGGGGTACACTCTAGCGCCGATTTAAGGCGGGAATCCTCGTTTCCCGGGGCAAATCAACAGCGCGCAAATAACCACCCTGACTCGCGGAGGGCTTGATGTACAAGACGATCTACGTTCCGGTCGATAACTCTGACTACTCCAATCAGGCCATCTCGCTGGCAGTGGAACTGGGCAAAGCCTACGAATCGAAGATGGTCGGCTGCCACGTTTACGCAGCCAAGATGCACGACTACCGCTTCAGGCAAATGGAGTACACCCTGCCCGAGGAGTACCTGGAGGAAAACGAGCTGGACAGACAGCGCAGGATCCACGACAGCCTCATCACCATGGGTCTGAAGCTGATCTCCGATAGCTATCTCACCACCATGGAGAAGTCCTGCAGCGAGGCGTCACTGAAGTTCGTCCCCCTCATGATGGACGGCAAGCATCATACCGAGCTCATCAAAGATATCGAGGGTTCGGACTACGACCTGGTGGTTATGGGCGTGCTGGGCCTGGGAAGGGTGCGCGACAGCCAGATCGGCTCGGTCTGCGAGCGGGTGACTCACTCCACCCATAAAGATGTCCTGGTCATCAAGGATCTCCCGGGCGAAGAGACCGAGGAACCCCGGGATACCATTCTGGTGGGAATTGATGGCAGCCCCCAGTCCTTCGGCGCCCTCATGACGGCCATGGATCTGGCCAAGCGGTTCAACAAGAAGGTTGAAGCCATCTCGGTCTACGATCCCTATCTGCATTACTCCGTCTTCAACAGCATCGTGGGAGTGCTCACGGAAAAGGCATCCAAGGTCTTCCGGTTTGAAGAGCAGAACCAGCTTCACGAAGAAATCATCGATACCGGCCTGGCCCAGATCTACGAATCTCATCTGGGCGTGGCCATGAAGATCGCAGCCGACCAGGGCGTCCAGATCACCAAGACCCTCCTGGACGGCAAGGCCTTCCAGAAGATCCTGGACCACGCCCGCAAGACAAAGCCCTGGCTGCTGGTTCTGGGCCGCATCGGAGTGCACAGCGACAAGGACGAAAAAGGGCTGGGAAGCAATACCGACAACCTGCTGCGCACCTGCCCCGGCAACATTCTCATCACAACCCGTCTGGAGTACCCCGAACTGGACATCCAGGCCGATGAGTCCATCCGCTGGACACCCGAATCCGAGAAGCGGATGGAGCGCGTGCCGCCCCAGGTGCTGGGCATTGCCCGCCGGGCCATCCTGCGCATGGCGGTGGAGAAGGGGCACAGCGTCATCACCACCGACCTCCTGGACGAAGCCATGGATCGGTTCATGCCCAAGTCCGCCGGCGCGTCAACAGAAAAGCTGGCCGAGTCACTGATTCTGGAGGCCGCCGGCGAGCACGACATCTCCATCTGCAGGAAGTGTGGTGTGGCGGCATCGGGTCCGGATCCTGTGAAATGCTCGGTCTGCAGCAGCACATCCTTCGAGGTGATCACGCCTGCCATGGTGGAGGAAATCATCAAGGCCGAGGGAGGCACCGAGGAGGAAACCACCTACGACGGCCGCAAGCTGCGCTGGACTCAAGATGCCAAGCGCGGCCTGTGGGTCCTGGACAACGCCTACCAGCGCCGGCGCACCAAGGCCCGCATTGAAAAGATGGCCCGCATCCGCAAGATGAACACCATCACCCTGGAATTTGCGCGGGAGACCATTGAGGAAGAGTCTGGCAAGCCGCTGGTCCTGCCGGCGAAGACCCGGAAACAGGAGACTGAGACAACTCCTGCCACTCCACCCCCCGAGATCGATGGCAAGAAACTCATCGCCCGGGATACCAAGAAGAACCCGCTTCTCTCCACCTTCACGTGGTCCGACGATGCCGTTCAGCGCGTCTTCCGGGTGCCCGCGGGCTTCATGCGCAACCGCACCCAGGAACGCATCGAGACCGTGGCAGCCGAGCGCGGGATCACCGCCATCACCCTGGAGGTCGTAGAGGCGGGCATCGAGTACAGCCGTCAGCTCATGGCCCAGATGGTCGAGAGTTATCAGGCGAACCCCGAGGTATCCCGACAGGAGATGGCTGACCAGGAGGCCAGAAAGATTGCTGCCGGCAAGTCGACCAGCGCCAAGACACCGCAGGATGAGAGCCGCGAGATGCCCACACCCATGAATGAAGTCGGCGTCATGTCGGCCATGCGTCAGATGGCCAGCGGGGAAACCGAGTCCTGAGAGCATGGCCGCCTACCGTTTCTGCCGCACTGACGACGTTCCGTTGCTGGTGGAGGCGTACAACAGTTGCTACGCGGTTCACTTTCCCCATGAACCGCTGCTGACTGTTGATCGCTTCAAGGGAGTCGTCCACGACCTGAACCTCTGGTGCAGCAATTGCATGGTGGCCATGGAGGACAACCAGCCCATCGGGGTTCTGCTGGCCGCCAAGCGGGACCATGGCACGCTGATCTACCGCCTGGGTATCGCCTCCGAATACCAGCGCGCCGGTCACGGGCGCCATCTGCTGAACTCCTTGAGCCAGAAGCTGGCCATCCTGGGCCCTCCCACCCTGATGGCTGAGATTCCTGCTCCCTGTGAGATTGGCCGCGACTTCTTCTCGGCCTGTGGCTACACCGCCGGGACCACTTACTCGGACTTCGTCCTGGAAGGAGTCCCGGCCCCGGCCGGGAACCGCGACCTGGTCACTTCCGTGAGTCTGGATGACCTGCGCGAGAGCGGCGAGTTGAGCCCTGGACAGGAGTTCTCCTGGTGGCGCAGCTTGAAGACCCTGGAGAACCGGCAGGAGCAGCTACTCGGGCTGGCCGTGGCCTCCGACCTCCGCATCGAGGCCTGGCTGCTGTACGCCGCGGACCCCGGGGACGGGTCCCGGGAGGTCATGGCCCTGGGCCACGCCCCGGGTCAGCAACCGGGTGCGCTCCTGGGTATCCTCGTGCGGCAGCTTGCCGGGCAGGACGGGGCGCGGGTTACCCTTCCCCGCATCTCTCCGGAGGAGATCGACCTCCAGGAGGTCGAATCCTGGGGGTTCCAACGGGTGAGAGATTACACACGATACACGGCCACAGCAGCCAGGGCCTGACAGGAAGACGCATGAAGAGTTACTTCGATATCACCGGCGACGGCGGCTCCGATGTTCTCGGACAGGTGGCCCGCCAGCGCGCCCGCATCAAGGAAAATCTAGCCGGAGTGCACCACAGGGTGGCCATCGCCTCGGGCAAGGGGGGGGTGGGGAAAAGCACCCTGACCATGCAGATCGCCCTGGCTTTGCGCGCCGGCGGGTCCCGGGTTACCATCCTGGACGCCGATCTCAACGGCCCATCCCAGGCACGTCTTGGCGGGCTGTCCCATGCACCCCTGGTTCCCGGTCCTGACGGCCTGAGCGTACCGGCCAGCCGGGCCGGCATCGGTATCCTTTCCATGGGAACCATGATCCCCGAGTCCAAGGCCCTGGAGTTCGACTCGGTCGCTGAGGGCGACTCCCATGTCTGGCGATCCACCCGCGAATTTGCTGCCCTCGCGGACCTGCTGGCGACCGTGGCGTGGGGCAACCTCGACTTTCTCTTGATCGATCTTCCTCCCGGCGCCGAGCGAACATTTCAGTACGCTGAGTTCTTCGGCGAGAGCACAGCCTTCGTGCTGGTGACCCTGCCATCGGCCCTGGCCCGGGGTGTTGTCTCCCGCTCAGTGTCCGCCTTACGACGCGCCCCCAACAAAATTCTGGGTTATATCGAGAACATGAGCGGCTATCTCTGCCCCGGCTGCGGCCAGGTGAAGCCGCTCTTTCCCACGGCAGATGGCATAGACCTGGGTCTCACCCACCTGGGGAGTGTTCCCTTCGACCCCCAGCTTGCGGCCCTCTGTGATGCCGGTGAGCCCATGCCTGCTGACTCACCCAGCGAGGCTCTCGCCGCTACCCGATCCATCGCGTCCAGATTGATTCAGGAGTTGGAGAAAGCATCATGAAATTTCTCTGTGTGCCGTGCGACTCGCCCATGAAGATGTCCCAGGCCTCGCCTCCCGAACGAGGTTCCATCTCGGTGGTCTACGAATGTCCCGAGTGCTTTCACACCATGGCCATGCTGACCAACCCCATGGAAACCCAGCTGGTCCAGTCCCTGGGTGTGAAGATCGGCCCCGCAAGCGCCGATGAGAAGGCGGCCGGGGCCAAAGGGAACGGCTGCCCTTTCTCAGGCATGGCGGAGGAGATGAGCGACGACCGAGGCGACGCGGCAGAGTTCGCATGGACTCCCGCCGCCGAGAAGAGGCTGGGCAACATCCCCTCCTTCGTGCGCGCCGTGGCCCGGACCGGCATCGAAAAATACGCCCGCGAGAACGGTTTCTCCCAGGTGGATGAGCAGGTGCTGGATCAGGCCAAGGACTACTTCGGAATGTAACCTGACCATGCCTGCCACTGCCTTCGACCGTCCATACGTCATCTCCTGGAATCTCACCTACAGGTGCAATCTGGCATGCGAGCATTGCTACCTGGATGCGGGACCGCGGCCGCAGGTCGAGACCGAGAATTTCTCCGACCGCAGCGAGCTGACCACGCAGCAATGCTTCGCCGTCATCGACGATATCGTCAGCTTCGGGCCCGAGAGTCTCGTCATCCTCACGGGAGGCGAGCCACTCCTGCGCCGTGACATCCTGGAGATCATCCGCTATGCCGCCTCTCGCGATCTCTGGGTGGTGGTCGGCACCAACGGTGTGAAGATTTCCGAGAACCTGGCAAATCTGCTCAAGAAAGAAGGGGTGCGGGGCCTGGCCATTTCCCTGGATGCTCTCAGCGCCGAGCGGCACGACGCGTTTCGCCAGGTCAAGGGCGCCTGGCACAACACTGTCAAGGGTGCAGGGGTCCTCCACCGGGCCGGGCTGCCGTTCATCGTGCAGACCACCGTGGGGCGCCACAACGTGCACGAACTGCGTGAGATCGCCGATTTCGCCTATGAGAAACTCGGGGCCACGGTCTGGAATCTCTACTTTCTCGTACCCACCGGGCGTGGCCAGTTCACCAGCGATATGAGCCCGGCCCAGTACGACGGGGTGCTGGATGATCTCCACGCCATCCAGAAGAAATATGCGGGCAAGATGATGGCCAACGCCAAGTGCGCGCCCCATTACATCAAAACCCTCTTTGAGCAGGACGATCGCTCGCCATTTCTCAAGTCGTATACCGGCGGCGCCGGCGGTTGTCCGGCCGGGACTCACTACATGGGCATCCGCCCCAATGGTGATGTCACGCCCTGCCCCTATCTCCCGGTCTTCGGGGGGAACCTCAAGACGTCTAGCCTGCGGGCCATCTGGGACGATTCCGAGGTGTTCATCAAGATTCGCCAGCGCAAGTCGCTGGGCGATCGCTGCGGGGCTTGTGAATTCAACACCACCTGCGGCGGCTGCCGGGCGCGAGCGTACGGCGTGACCGGCGACTACATGGCCGAAGACCCCCTCTGCACCCACGAGCCGGGCACCTTCCCCGCCGCCCGGGAACTGCAGGCTCCCCAGATCCAGTATGGCGAACCCGCCACGGAGTCGATCCAGTGGGAACCCGCGGCACGTGCGCGGATGAAGCAGATCCCGGCCTTTGTCCGGGGCATGGTGACCCGCTCGGTGGAGTCCCACTGCCGCAAGAGCGACATCCAAATCGTGACTTCCGCCGTCCTGGATGAGATCCGTTCCAGGATGCCGACAACGCGCATTTTCGGCCGAAAACCCCCGAACTAAGCGGCCTGATCTCTCTTGCTCCCCTCCGGATCCGCTGGTAATATGCCCCGTCCCGCCTCGTCGCGCCCCGGCGGTGGGCAGGTGCACCAGAGGAATTCCTTTTGACTCAGACCATCGAGGATAACGCCCGTTATGACCCGGTGGACGGGCGCGCTCCTCTCATCCTGGGCGGTCACGACTTCAAGTCCCTCACAGAAGCGGTAGCTCGCCCTCTGGAAAGCAAGACGCCCCCGGGGTGGTGGGTGGTGTTCGGCATCTCCCTCTCTCTTCTCACCGTATTCGGCATCAGCATCGGCTGGCTGTTCTGGGAAGGAACCGGCATCTGGGGACTGAATAACCCGGTCGGCTGGGGCTTCGCCATTGTCAACTTTGTTTTCTGGGTCGGTATCGGCCATGCCGGCACCCTGATCTCCGCCATTCTGTTCCTCTTCCGCCAGAAGTGGCGCACCAGCATCAACCGCTCTGCCGAAGCCATGACCATTTTCGCCGTCATGTGCGCCCTGACGTTCCCCGGCATTCACATAGGGCGGCCATGGGTGGCCTACTGGATGTTTCCCCTACCCAACCAGATGGGAACCTGGCCCAATTTCCGCAGCCCGTTGCTCTGGGATGTGTTCGCCGTGAGTGTGTACGGCGGCGTGTCATTTCTCTTCTGGTACGTGGGCATGATCCCTGACCTGGCGACCATCCGGGACCGCGCGCCCACGAAACTTCGGCGCATGATCTACGGCCTCTTCGCCCTGGGCTGGCGCGGCTCCATGCGCCACTGGCAGCACTACGAGAAGATGTACCTGCTCTTGGCCGCCATGGCCACGCCCCTGGTCCTGTCGGTCCACTCCATCGTCTCCATGGACTTCGCCGTGTCGCAGTTGCCGGGCTGGCACACCACCATCTTCCCGCCCTATTTCGTGGCCGGCGCCGTCTTCTCAGGCTTCGCCATGGTGATGACACTCATGCTCATCACCCGCTCCGTCTTCCAGATGAAGCATATTGTGACCACCCGCCATCTGGACAACATGTCCAAGATCATGCTGGTGACCGGCTCCATCGTCGGCTACGCCTACGCCATCGAGTTCTTCATGGCCTGGTTCAGCGGCAATCCGTATGAGCGCTTCGTCTTCCTGAACCGCGCCCTGGGGCCCTACGCCTGGGCCTACTGGATCATGGTGACCTGCAACGTGGTCTCGCCTCAGTTGTTCTGGTTCAGGAAATGCCGCACCAGTGTGCCGATTCTGTTCGTCCTTTCCATCGTGGTGAATATCGGCATGTGGTTCGAGCGCTATGTCATCGTGGTGACCTCCCTGCACCGGGACTTTCTGCCCTCCAGCTGGGGGTATTACGTGCCGTCGTTCTGGGACATCTCAACCCTTATCGGCAGCTTCGGCCTCTTCTTCACCATGTTCTGCCTCTTCGTGCGTTTCCTGCCCACGGTGGCCACTGCTGAGGTCAAGACCGTGTTGCCCGAGGCCGATCCTCACTTCCCGGGGGATGAGAGAGTCATCGAGCGCTCCGACCTGGCCCCGGACGGAGGGATCTCCTGATGGCCTTCCTGTCCCCGCAGTTGCCCTCGACCGAGGAGTACGGCGTGCTCGGTGAGTTCGACTCCCCCAGGTCGCTGTACCGTGCCTGCAGCCAGGTACGGGATGCCGGCTATTCGCGCTGGGACGCCCACACACCCTTCCCCATCCACGGACTGGAACGGGCCATGGGCCTGCGGGATTCCCGCCTGGCATGGCTGGTGCTTGCTTTGGGCCTGGGAGGCGCCGCCAGCGCCATGGTGTTGCAGTGGTGGATCAGCGTGCACGCTTACCCCTTGGTCATCAGCGGCAAGCCGTTCTACAGCTGGCAGGCCTTTGAGCCGGAGACCTTCGAGATCGGCATCCTGGGCGGCGCTCTGGGCGCCGTGTTCGGTATGATGGCGTTCAACAAACTTCCCATGTGGTACCACCCTCTCTTCGCATCCAAACGGTTCCAGCGGGTCACCGACGACGGCTTCTTCATCTCCATCGAGGCCTGGGACCCCAAATTCGACGTGGAGGGCTGCCAGAAGTTCCTGCGGGAAATCGGTGCTACCCACGTGGAAGTGGTGTTGCGTTGAGCGGCCCGACTCAGATGCCCGACTTGAACCAGGCCGGCCTCACCATCACACCCGGCACCTGGCTATACAGGCTGCCGTGGATCGGCCTGGGCATCGGCCTGGCCGGTATGGCCGGGTCGGCGGTCCTCGCCCAGGGGCACCTGCAGGAATTTCTCCACGCGTGGCTGGTGGCCTTCCTGTTCTTCCTCAGCATCGCCCTGGGCGGGCTGTTCTTCGTGCTGGTTCTCTTCGCCACCAAGGCAGGTTGGGGCGTTTCCATCCGCCGCCTGGCCGAGAATGCCATGGCGACCCTGCCCATCTTTGCCCTCCTCTTCCTGCCCATCGCCTGGGGGGCCGGCCAGCTCTTCAGCTGGTGGGAGGGGCCCGGTGAGGACGCGCTGCTGGCGTTGAAGGAGCCGTATCTGAACGCCGGTTTTTTCCTGGCGCGGGCGGCCGCTTACTTTATTGTCTGGTCGGCCATAGCGCTCTGGTTCGCCTCCCGGTCGGCCCGCCAGGACGACAGCGGCCAGCACAGCATCACCCGGCGCCTGCAGGCGGCCAGCGGCCCCTGCCTCATCCTCTACGCCTTCACGGTCACCTTTGCCAGCATCGACTGGATCATGGCCCTGGACCCCCACTGGTACTCCACCATGTTCGGCGTCTATTTCTTCAGCGGCTGCCTGGTGGGGATTTTCGCTTTTCTGGTGCTGGTGATGGGGATTCTACAGGAAGCCGGTTATGTCGGGCAGGTGATCCACAAAGGGCACTACCACAACCTGGGCATGCTGCTCTACGCCTTCATGGTCTTCTGGGCCTATATCGCTTTTTCCCAGTACTTCCTCATCTGGTACGCCAACATCCCCGAGGAGACCATCTGGTATCTGCACCGCATGCACGGCACCTGGAGCAACCTTTCCCTGATCCTGGCGGTGGGGCATTTCGGGGTTCCGTTCTTCTTTCTCATGTCCCGGGTGATCAAGGAGAAGCCGCGCCTGCTCATGGCCGGTGCCGCCTGGATGCTGCTCATGCACCTGGCGGACATCTACTGGCTCGTGATGCCGAACGTTTATGCCCACGGACCACACTTCGGGATACTGGATGTGGCCGCCCTGGCCGCCGTCGGCGGCGTCTTCATGGGCGCCTTCGGCTGGGCCCTGCGCCGGCGGGCCCTGATCCCGGTCAAAGACCCGCGCCTTCCCGAATCCCTGCAACTGGACCACGCCTGAACCCTCTGGGCCGGCAGCACCGGCAGGGGCAGGGTGTCAGGTCCGGCCTTCCGGCAGGGGTGCCTGCGCGCTGCTTCCATAGCGCCGGCGCACGAAGCCGATGATGATGAGTTCCACGAGCAGGGTGGCGGCGACCGTCTTGAGCACCGGGCCGGTGGTCGACTTCTCTCCACCGGGCTCAAGGAAGAGGGAGACCCAGCGGGTCAGGCCGCGCTTGTTGCCCCTCTCGCGGTTGAAGCCATCCCAGAGTGAGAAGGCCACGGGCAGAAAGTTGCCTTCCTCGAAGACCACACCGCCGTCGCGCAGGGGCCGGGTAAAGACCACGGTCCACTGCCCATCGTCGTAGGAGGCGACAGCACTGAGTTCACCCATGCCCTGAGATTCAAGATCACCGCTACCTCGCCCCACGAACATCTCGGGCCTTTGCCTGGCCAGGTCCATGAACCAGATATCCACCGGACTCTGGCCGTCTCCAAAGATGAAGTAAGGCTTCCGGTTGCCGGCCGGAGCCTTCGCGGGGAATTGAATAGCCACGGCATCGGAGAACTCGGTGTCGGGACCTGAGGGAGCGCCCTCCTCCACGGCTTCCTCGTCGTCCCAGAAGTCATCTTCTTCGAATGGTTCCTCTTCCTCGGCGAAGAAGTCGTCCTCTTCTTCGCCCCAGAAATCTTCCTCGTCCTCGGATTCTCCCGCGGAGGCAGTGGCGGTCGAGGCGCGCCTGGCGGGATCGTCCTCGAAGCGGGGCACTTGAAGAGCAGGCCCATTGCCGCCACTGGTCTCGGCACGCATATCGTTCCAGCGGAGTTCAACCGCCAGATCGCTCTCGTTGTAGACAGCCCGCACTTCGATACCGGAAGCCGAGGGATGAAATTCGCGCCCGGGCTCCATGATCTGGCCAATGACCGGGAAGTAGGCCTTCTCCGATTCATCAAACAGGTTGGCCATGTCATTCAGATCAATGAGGCGGCTGACCTTCCTGGCGACCAGCACGATGTCATAGTCAGGATCGTCGCCAGGGCTCAGGGACCAGACGTAATCGGTCAGTTCCCAGCGCTGCTCCACGCTCATGGACTCGGCGTAGGAGGGCATGGGAGTGCCGTTGAGGGCGGTGGTGAAGGCCCGGAAGATGTCCTTGCGGCTCGGACCGCCCCGGAAGGTCCAGCGCT
>JAPUKF010000263.1 GCA_027295805.1 Acidobacteriota bacterium
CCTGGCCGGCGGACGGGCCCCGGGTGGTCTGGAAAAAGGAGGCCGGAGCGGGGTTCTCGCAACTGGCGGTGCGGGGCGGCGACATCTATACGGGCGTGGCGGCTGGGACCGATGAATTCGCCGTCCGCCTGGACGGCGAAACCGGGCAGGAAGTCTGGCGCACGGCTATCGGTGCCTCTTTCGAGGATCGGTTTGGCAATGGGCCCCGGGCGACGCCGACACTGGACGGCGATTCCCTCTATATCGTCAGCGCCAGCGGTGAGCTGCACGCACTGCGCACTTCCGACGGGACCAGGATCTGGTCGCTGAATCTGCTGGAGAAGTTCCAGAGCAAGAAACCTCGTTTCGGTTACAGTCCGTCGCCTCTGGTGGAGGGCTGGCTCCTGTTGCTTGAGGTCGGCGGGGAGGGCGGCCGTTCCCTGGCCGCACTGGACAAGAAAAGCGGCACCGTCGTGTGGACGGTGCTCTCCGGGCCTGCCGGCTACAGTTCGCCGGTGGTGGCCGACATGGCAGGGGAGCGGCAGGTTGTGCTGCCCCGGGGACGCACTCTCATAGGGTTGTCCCTGGCCGGCGTCATCCTCTGGGAATATCAAATGGAAGAGCCGGCCATCGCCATGCCTGTGGTGGTGAAAGGTGATCGCATATTCGTCTCTTCCATGGGAGACACGGGATGCGCCCTGGTGAAGGTGTTTCGCACCGAAAAGGGACTGGCGGTGAAAGAGGAGTGGCGCAACCGGAACATGCGGAATCATTTCAACTCTTCTCTCCTCATAGGCGATGCCATCTACGGGTTCGATAACGCGACGCTCAAATGCCTGGACCTGGAAACCGGCGACGTGAAGTGGGCCAGAAGAGGCTTCGGGAAAGGCTCTCTCATCGGGGTGGATGACCGTCTCCTGGTGCTCAGCGTCAAGGGCAACCTGGTGATGGTGGAGGCGAACCCTGAGGCCTATCATGAGCTGGGCAGCTACCATGCCCTGGAGGGAAAGAGCTGGACGGCTCCGTCCTATGTCGGGGGCCGGGTCTACCTGCGTAACCTGACCCAGATGGCTTGCCTGGATCTGAGGAGGTGATGGCCATGACAAACATTTATGGAAATTCTCGGAGGTCATGGATCCCTGGCATGGCTCGGCGGGCGTTCATGGGTCTGCAGATGATGGTCATCCTCTCGGCAGGCGCGGGCTGGAGCGGCGCCCAGGAAACCCCAGATCTGGAGGAGATTCTGGCCCGGCACGCGCAAGGGCACGGCGGCCACGCCGCCTGGAAGAAAGTAAAGAGTTACAAGATGGAGGGAACGTGGGAAGCCTTCAGTGACGAGGCACCGTTCACCCTCTACCGGCAGCGTCCCAATCTCTATTATTTCGAACACAACGTGCTCGGGGCTCCTTCAACCCTGGCCTACGATGGCAGCAGGCCCTGGGTGCGCAGCGGGGCCTATGGCGCTCCCCAGGGCCGCGTCATTGCCGAAGATGCCGGACGCAATGTGACCGAGGACTCCGCCTTCGGGTGCACCCTGCTGGCCCACCAGGCTGACGGCGCGGCCATGAAGCTGGATGGTCGAGTTCCCCAGGAAGGGAGTTCATACTGGCAGGTCACGGTCACGCCGGACGATGGCAACACCGAGATCTGGTACCTGGATCCGGAAACCGGTCTGGAATTCAAGCGGGTCAACCAGACCTTCGATGTCTTCAGTGGCAATATCGAGACGGAGATGGAGACCTTTTACCTGGACTTCCGCCAGGTGGGCGAGGTGCATCTGGCCTTCCGGGAGGAACGGCACTTCGGCACGCGCTATCACGTCCTTCAGGCCGAGTCGGTGGAACTGAATCCTGCCGTGGATGCATCTGTTTTCAAGCTGCCCGCGGGGGCCACGACGGGCGACGGTGAAACAGGGGGAGAGTGAGGGGGGGGGTAGGCCCCGGGATCAGGGCTCGTTGGCAACGTCCACGCTGGCATGTTCCATCATATGCTCGCCGATCCAGCGGCCCATGACCTCATCGGGCACGGCGGCCAGGGTCACCCAGAGTTCGCGCATTCCACCCTTGCGTTCCACACGATAAGTGACCTGCTTGCCAGGGGTCAGGTCCGATTGCAGCTCTTTCAGGGCTGAAATGTTGGCCTCTTTGAACTGGATGTCGTTGAGAGCCACGAGGCGATCCCCTTCGCGAAAGCCGGCGGCTTCAGCCGGGCTTCCCGGCACTACCCGGATCACGATCATCTTCTCCAGGCCACCCTCGTTCTCCAGCTCAAGACCGACCCACCCTTTGTTCTTGTAGTGGTTCGCCATGGCGTCGAGGCACTCCTGGGTGCCCGCGGTGCATCTCCCGTATTTTTCCGCGGCTGTCATGGCCGGTACCAGGGCCAGCGCAGCGAGGGAAATCACCAGGAGTCGTAAGCATTTCATCCTTATTGTACCTCCTACGGAACTCTCTTTTCTTCCCCGGGCCTCACGGGCGTGATCATGATGCGGTCGGGAGCGAGCCCCTGAGACCTTGATGACAACTGAATCGTACGGGATTATTCTGTAAATGTCGCTTCCTGAAGGTAAAAACAACCGCCTAGTTGTAAAGAAGTTGTCAAGAATTGGCAGGAGCGTCGGGTTCGGG
Source organism: Acidobacteriota bacterium (assembly GCA_027295805.1). Taxonomy (GTDB): domain Bacteria; phylum Acidobacteriota; class Polarisedimenticolia; order SMYD01; family SMYD01; genus SMYD01. The sequence goes on from JAPUKF010000263.1 coordinate 2,607, forward strand.
GCGGGTGAGGGGTATATTCGTTGCCGGTTGGAGACCTCATGTCATGACGACCATACGGCAATTCCTGAAACGACATCCAGCCTGGGTGGCGGCAGTCCTGGCAATCCTGCCACTGATCCTGCTCTTTCGCCTGCAATACGTTTCTCTTCTCCGCCTGGAGGAGACATCCGGCATAGCCCAGCGCGCAACTCTGCAGACCTACCTGGAAGCGCTGGCCAACGAGTTTGAATACGAGTTCAAGATCCATGCCGAACGGGTCTTGAACATTCCGGCATCGTATTTTCTCCAGGGCCGGATGGAAAAATTGGCCTATCTGTTCACCAAGAAGAACGTCAAGGGGGCGCGGCATCTGTTCGTGATCAACTATGCCCTCATGAAAGAAGGAGACACCGAAGGTGATCTCTATATCTTTGACGCTGTGAACTGGAGCGAGCGGGCAACCCAGGAGGAGATCAATGCAGTCCTGGTGGCCGTGGCGCCATGGAAACTGATGGCAGAGCGGAACATCCCTCTGGTGACAGTCCCCCTCTCGGTGGATGAACGGGATCCCGACAACCGGATGATCCTCAACCCCATCACCGAGGATTCCCGGGTCGTGGGGGTCGCCGGCATGATTCTTGATAATGAATATTTCGCCCGGGAGATTCTGGGCCCCACCATTGAACATTTTCTGGCCAAGCTGTACGGCAAGGATCTCTCCAAGTCGCTCAGGGTGACCGTGCGGAATGAGCAGGGGCGCCGGATCTATGGCGCCAAGGCGCCCGCCTCGCTTCAAGACAGGCGTGAAGTGCGCCGGGGTTTTGACTTCATCTATACCGACTGGACCCTGGATTTGCGCAGCACCAGCGTGACCGAGGGCGAGTGGGCGCGCTCCAACTTCGTCATCAATCTGAGCCTGTCGGCGGTGCTTTCCATCATGCTTCTGGGAGGCCTGGTGGTGGCCCTGCGGGCCGTGGCGCGCGAGTCGAAGCTCAATCAGATGAAGAGTGATTTCGTGTCCAATGTCTCTCATGAATTGCGCACACCCCTGGCCTCCATACGGGTTTTCAGCGAATTTCTGCGCCTGGGGCGCGCCCGGGATGCGGGCAAAGTGGTTGAATACGGCGAGTACATCGAAACCGAGAGCCGGCGCTTGACCCTGCTCATCAACAACCTCCTGGACTTTGCCAAGATCGAATCAGGCAGCAAGACCTACGAGTTCGTGAGCGGCGATTTGGAGGTGGTTCTGGCCGAGTGTCTGCGTACGTTCGCGGTGCGGCTCAGCCATGGAGGCCGGGAGATCCGGTACGACAAGCCCCGGGAGACCCTGCCCCCGGTGCGCATGGATGCTGATGCGCTGGTGCAGGCCTTCTGCAATATCTTGGAAAACGCCGACAAATATTCCAAGAACTCCGCACCTATTCATGTGACCCTGAAGGCCCATAAAGGTGAGGTGATCGTGGGTGTGCGCGACGAAGGAGTCGGCATCGCGCGCACCGAGCAGAAGCGGATCTTCGAGCGCTTCCACCGGGTCTCAACGGGACTGGTCCATGAGGTCAAGGGAACTGGACTGGGCCTGGCCATCGTCAAACACGTGGTGGACGCCCATGGAGGTCGGGTCACCGTGCGCAGTGAAGCTGGCAAGGGCAGCACCTTTGCCATTCACCTGCCGGCCCTGGATCCGGAAGAGGAACCCATAAGAGAGGGCGCAGCACCCCATCCGTCCCCTTCCTGATCGGCGGCTGCAGAGTCCTGTCCCCCCTCTTGATTATTTTAGCCCGCCGGGCGGCGATAGGTCATGCCCCCAGAGGACCAATCCGGTCCCCTTGGCAGGCCCCGCGCATCCCCCCGACCGCCCTGTCTGGTACCCGGGGCACAGCCGTTCTAGACTTCCAGTTGACGGGCGGGACCGGTGACGATCCCGCCGACAGCGAGGCGGAGAGATGACTGAACCCCTAGTGGAATGTGTTCCCAACTTCAGTGAAGGCCGTGACCTGGAGGTCATCGGTCGCATCACCGATGCCATTCAATCGGTAGAGGGTGTCAAGCTCCTGGACGTGGATCCCGGCAGGGCCACTCATCGAACCGTGGTGACCCTGGTGGGGTCTCCGCCGCAGGTGGTGGAGGCCGCGGTCCGAGCCGGACAGGCTGCGGCAAGACTCATTGACATGTCCCGCCACCAGGGGGAGCATCCCCGCTTCGGGGCCATGGATGTCTGCCCCCTGGTCCCGGTGGCTGGCATATCCATGGACGAGACCGTCGCTTATGCCCACGAACTGGCCCGCCGCCTTGGGGAGGAAGCGGGGCTCACGATCTACTGTTACGAACATGCCGCGCGCCGCGACGACTACCGCAACCTGGCAGCGGTGCGTGCGGGCGAGTATGAAGGCCTGAAAGAGAAGCTGGCCGATCCCCGATGGCAGCCCGACTTCGGCCCGGCGGTATTCAACCCGCGGAGCGGGGCCACGGCCGTGGGCGCCCGCAATTTTCTGGTCGCCTACAACATTAATCTGAACACCACATCCACTCGGAGGGCCAATGCCATCGCCTTCGATGTGCGCGAGAAAGGGCGCAAGAAGCGCAAGGGGAATCCGCTGACCGGGCCGGTGGTCAGGGATAGGGGCGGCCGGGAGGTCTGGATCCCCGGCACGCTTTCGAGTGTCAAGGCCATCGGCTGGTTTATCGATGAGTATGGCATCGCCCAGATCTCCATGAACCTGACCGACATCGCCAAGACCCCCATTCACGTGGCTTTCGACGAGGTCTGCCGCGCCGCCGCCGCCAGGGGGATACGAGTCACCGGGAGCGAACTGGTGGGTCTGGTGCCCCTGCAGGCCATGCTGGAAGCGGGCCGCTATTTCCTGCGCAAACAGCAGCGCTCCCTGGGTGTTCCCGACCGGGACCTGGTGCGCCTTGCCGTGCGCAGCCTGGGACTGGACGAGCTGGGGAAATTCCAGCCCCGGGAGAAGATCATCGAGTATGCCATGGGAACAGACACAGGGCAACGCCTGGTGGACAGGAGCGTGGAGGACTTCGTTTTTGCCACCGCCGCGGAATCTCCGGCTCCCGGTGGCGGTTCAGTGGCCGCCACGGTGGGTGCCCTGGCCGCTGCCCTGGGCACCATGGTCGCCAATCTGTCGGCTCACAAGCCTGGCTGGGATGACCGCTGGGAGGAATTTTCCGGCTGGGCGGAGACGGGGAAGGCCAGCCATGATCGCCTGCTGGCCCTGGTGGATGAAGATACGGAAGCGTTCAATGCCGTCATGGAAGCCTTCCGCCTTCCGGCTGGCACCTCCAGCGAAAAGGAAGCGAGGAGCGCTGCCGTGCAGTCCGCCACTCGTCGTGCCATGGAAGTCCCGTACCGCGTGATGGAGGAAGCCCACCAGAGCATGGAGCTTCTGGCGGCCATGGCCAGGGAAGGAGTGCCCAGTTCGGCTTCCGATGCCGGTGTGGGTGCTCTTTGCGCGCGCGCCGCCGTGCGCGGCGCCTTCCTGAACGTGCGCATCAATGCAGACGGACTTGAGGACAAGGTGTTCGCCGGTGACCTGATCAAGCGCGGCCGGCGCCTGGATGAAGAAGCGGCCACGCGGGAGAAGGAAATCCTGGCCGTGGTGGAGAGCCGTCTGTAATGAACTACCCCATCTGGCAGGTCCCGGCGCCGGGCCTGCTCATCGCACTGGTCAGTATTCTCCACGTTTTCATCTCCCACTTTGCCGTGGGCGGTGGCCTGTTTCTGGTGCTCACCGAGCGGCGTGCCCGACAGCAGAATGACGCCCTGCTGCTGGATTATGTGCGCCGCCTCAGCCGCTTCTTTCTGCTCCTGACCCTGGTGTTCGGTGCCGTGACCGGCGTCGGTATCTGGTTCACCATCGGTCTGGTGCATCCCCAGGCGACATCCTCTCTCATCAACACGTTCGTCTGGGGATGGGCCATCGAATGGACCATGTTCTTCACGGAGATCGCGGCGGCCATGGTCTACTACTACGGCTGGGATCGTCTGCCGGCGCGCACTCATCTTGCGGTGGGATGGATCTATTTCATCGCCGCGTGGGGGAGCCTGGCGGTCATCAACGGCATCATGGCCTACATGATGACCCCTGGGGGCTGGCTCACGGAGCGCTCGTTCTGGAGCGGTTTTCTGAATGAAACCTATCTGCCGTCTCTCATCATGCGGACCTTTGTCTGCGTGGGGCTGGCGGGGATTTACGCACTTCTGACGGCTTCCTGGTCGGGAGATCCCCGGCTGAAGGCCAAGGTGGCATGCTATGCCGGTCTGGGTTGGGTCCTCCCCATGGCAGTGGTGGTTCCGCTGACCCTGATCTGGTACCTGATGGCCGCCACCGGCGCCGGCATTCCCGCGGCGGAGATCCTGGGAGCCGATGGCACCGGTCTGCCGGCCATGCTCAAGGCGTTGTTCACGGCCGACGGCACCACCGGCTATCCCGCGGCCCAGCGCGCCGCCCTCACCAGCATCGCCGCCGCAGGTGCTGTCATCCTCATGACTCTCTTCCTTGTCACCCTGCGTCGGCAGAACTACGGTCCCATCTTCACGGGGCTCTTGACGGGCCTCTCCCTGGTGGCCGTGGGCGGGGGCGAGTGGATGCGGGCAGATCTGCGCAAGCCGTATGTCATCGGTGGGTTCATGTTCGTCAACGGCGTGCGCCTGCCGCCCCCTCCAGGCGCCATCAGGGCACCGGCGGATGTCCAGGTCGCAGATCCGTACGCTCTGGATGTCCTGCGCCGGGACGGTCTGCTGGCCCATGCCCGCTGGAGCCAGGTTCAGTCGGCAGCGGAAGCCGCGGCTCACCAGGAGCCCGCGGCGCGGGCCGAAGCCCTGTTCCGTACGGGTCATGAGCTGTTCAATCTGGCCTGCACCAAGTGTCACACGACGGATGGTTACCTCGGCATCCGTCCGCTGGTGGCCGGCAAGAGCACGACCGATCTCCAGACCATTCTGAGCAACCTGGCGCGGCCCGTGAACCGGGAGGGGCAGGAAACCAGTTGGGATGATCCGGACCTGCGCCTCGCCACCTGGCGTGGGCGGCGCATGCCACCGTTCCCGGGCAACCAGGAGGAGCGGTATGCCCTGGCCGTCTATCTGTCCCGTCTCGGCGGTGATGACCGGGCAGGCTTTGAGGGGCCGGAGGCACAAGGGGCTTCGCCCGCCGGCCTCGATTCCGGCCGGGAGCTGGCTGCGGAAACCTGTCTTCTCGGTCATGATCCTGAAGGTGACTGGCCCATGGCGGCCATGGTCAAGGGACGGGACACGGCGACACCATGAACGGGTTCCCGCTGCCACCGGTGCCGGTCCCCGGTCCCGTGCCCCAGCCGGCTCCCGCATGGATCTTGTGGGGGCTCCTCGTCTTCACTTTCATGCTGCACCTTCTGGCCATGAACTTTGTCGTGGGCGGATCGGTCATAGGCGCCGTCACTGCGCGACTGGGACGTCGCGGTGGACGGCCCCACCACGCGGCCCTGGTCCATTGGCTGACGCAGGCCATGCCCATCGCCTTGGCAGCGACCATCACCTTCGGCGTTGCGCCGCTGCTGTTCTTGCAGGTCCTCTATGGCCGGCTCTTTTTCACCAGTTCCGTGCTTCTCGGCTGGTTCTGGTTCGCCGTGGTTCCGCTGGTCATGGTGGCCTATTACGGGACGTATCTGCTGGCGTTCAAGTCGGCGTCCCTGGGCCGGTGGGGGGGCTGGATAAGATGGCTGACGATTCTCATCTTTGTGACCATCAGCTTCATTTTCGCCAACAACATGAGCCTGATGCTGCGCCCGGATCTGTTTCGTGCCATCTATGCCAGCGGAAGCACATCCCATGCCAATCTGAGCGACCCGACGCTGTGGCCCCGGTATCTTCACTTCACGCTGGCGGCGGTGGCCATCGGCGGGATGTGGGTGTCCGGTTACGGACTGGTCTGCCGGCGCCGGCGGCCGGAGTTCGGCCAGTGGGCCATGCGCTACGGTGCCCACTGGTTCTCAGGGGTCACGGCCCTGAACCTGTTCATGGGCTTCTGGTTCCTTTTTTCCCTGCCACGGGAGACCATGGCCCGCTTCATGGGGCCGGTGCCCGTGGCGACAGCAGTTCTGGGGTTGGGAATCTTCGCCGGTATGGCTACCATGACGGTGATGTTCCTGGCTGCCCATGCACCCCGCCCGGCTCCTCTGGTGAGTGGTGGTATCGGCGGACTGCTTGTCACAGTCGTCTGCATGGTCCTGGTGCGGGATCAGGTCCGACGCGGGGCTCTGGCGACCATGAACTTTGAGCCGGTTCCCTGGGTGGAACCACAGTGGACCAACATAAGCCTGTTTCTTGTTCTGTTCGTGGCCGGCGCTGCGGCGGTGGTCTGGATGGTCCGGGCCCTGGTCATGGCCGGACGCCCAGAGACAGGGGACGGGCCCGTCTGATGCAGATCAAGAAGTCTTTCATTTCCCGAAAGAGGAGAGCATGACTCGTCCACTATTCCGTGCAACCGTTCTATGTCTATCAGTGACCGGCCTCGCCGCCTGTGGGGGTTCAACCGCCGAGACCCCCGTTCCTCCAGCGGAGCAGCCCGCCGCCGGCACGCCCTCGTTGCCTGCCGGTCATCCACCGGCTGGAGGCGGCAATATGGGAGCCCTGCCGCCGGTGCCGGCAGGCGCCGGCACCGGCAGTGCGGCTCTGAGCTGGGAGGCGCCCGGGGACTGGGAGGAGGTTCCGCCCTCCTCGAACATGCGCCGGGCCCAGTACCGGGTGCCGGGCGCCGCCGGCGACGCAGAATGTGTGGTCTTCTACTTTGGCCCTGGCCAGGGTGGGGATGCCATGTCCAATGCCTATCGCTGGGCCGACATGTTCACCCAGCCCGATGGCAGTTCCTCGCGGGAGGTGCTGAAAACCGAGCCGATCACCGTGGGTGACATGGCTGTGCTGCTCATCGAAGTCACCGGGACCTATGGTGGTGGCAGACCGATGGGTGGCGGTGGGCAAGCAAAGCTGGGACAGATGCTGCTGGGCGCCGTGGCCGAGGGCTCTGATGCCAACTGGTTCTTCAAACTCACCGGCCCCCAGGAAACCGTTGAACACCAGCGAGGGGCTTTCAGGGCCATGATGGATTCCCTCAAGCCCGGGTCCGGTGGCGACTGACCCCGGTTTCCCAAGGAAGTACCCGCTACGCGTTAAGTGACTGTGGCAGAGAGACTTGCCAAGTTCCAGCGTGGTCGTAAACTATACTCTTACCGTATCCGCGGCGACGCCGGTCTGCGTGGCGGGACAGGGCCTATGAAAGACCTGCACTATTACAACAAGCATGTCGGCGATTTGAAGCAGCGCCTGAAGGCGTCGGTGGATCTGGCCCGTGTGCGGGAACTGCATCAGGTCAGGCCTTTCCGTCACATGCTGGTGGTGGCCCGTCTGGTGTTCTGGCTCATTCTCTGCGGCGTGGCGTTGTGGCAGACGCGCTGGCCGTGGTTATGGGCGCCGGCGGCTGTTTTTCAGGGGTTCAATCTGCTGGGTTTCATTATCCTTCTCCATGAGCAGGTGCATGAGATTGCCGTGGGCCCAGCCCAGTCCCGCGTGAACCGCCTCCTGGGTCTGTTCTATGCCCTGCCTGTGTCCATGTCGGCCACCCAGTTCCGCATCTGGCACCTGGACCACCACAATGAGCTGGGTTCGTTTCAGGATGATCCCAAGAGGGCCCACCTCTCTCCCAAGATCAATGCCCGCTGGTACAAGCTCCTGTATTGCACGCCCTGGTTGTTCCTGAAATATGCCCGTTCCGCGGCCATGGAGGCGAAATGCTACAAGCCTGCCGAGCAGCGAACCATCGCCGTGGAGCGCACGATCAACATCATGCTTCACCTGGCGTTTGTTCTCTTCCTGTGGCTGACCGCAGGCGGCGGCGTCGTTCTGCGGGTCTGGGTCATACCCCTCATGTTCTGCTTCCCGGTGGCGTTCATCCTCAACCGCCTGGGCCAGCACTATGATATTGACCCGTCGGATCCTGCCAAGTGGTCAACTCTCGTCGAGGGAAACCCCGTCTGGCATTTCATCCTCCTGTGGTCCAATTTTCACATCGAGCATCACTACTTTCCGCGGGTACCTTTCTACAATCTGCGGGCATTGAACCGTGAGCTCAGGCCGTTCTTCCGCAGGACCGGGATTCAGAATCACACTTACAGCAGGATTCTCTGGGGTTGGTTCGTCCTGAACCGCAAGGCCCACACCGAATGGGGCATGCAGAGCCTGGGGCATGCGGCGCCCCGCACCCATCCGGGCTGAATCCTTCCAGCAGGTCACGGCGCTGGTTTCGGCCCGTCCAGTTGCCTGATGATGCTGGACTCGCGCTGGAAGAACCCTTCTGTATGGAGTGAGTCGGCGAGGGTGAACAGTTCATAATCCAGATGATGAAGCACCTCGTGGACCACGGTGCGTAGAAAGGTTCGGAACGAGACGATCTGGCGCCGTTGGGCCGTGCGCATCCAGACGGTGATGGTGGCCCGCCGGCGATTGTCGGGCCGGGTGTAGAGACCATGCAACTCTCCCCAGGAGTGGCTGGGGCGGGCGGCCAGGACTTTCACCTTGAGCGGCGGGACGTCCAGAGCGAGGCAGAGGGCCGCGGTGAAGGTGCTGCACGATGTTTCGGTCCGGGCCCGGTGTCCCCCTTCCAGAGCGTCACGGAGCTCGACCACCAGCGGCCGCAGGGCATCCGCGGCGGCCAGGGGGACCTCGGTGATCTTCGCGCTCTGGCGGTAGATGCGTTTCTTGGTCGGGGACAGGCGATGGTAGTAGGGGAAGGTCATGGGGCTCCGGCCGGCCTGACTTTATAATCCGAAGAACGGCAGAACATCGGTCCGCAGCCACCAGACGGTCAACAGAAGAATGATCAGGGGCACAACATAGCGCAGCCAGGCATACAGCATGGCCATCCGGCGGGGACTGGAACCGGCTCCAAGCTGGGCCATGACAGTCTTGCGTGGCAGAAACCAGCCAACGGCCACCACGGCGATGAGGCCGCCCAGGGTTTGCATGCCGGACCCGAAGGTGAGATCCCAGGGCACAAAAATACGCATGTTGATCATGGAGGGAAACGCGAGGAAGAAGACCAGCAGGGCCACGGTCAGGATGGCCTGGGGACGGGTGAGGTTTGTATTGTCGGTGAGCCCGACCACCAGGACTTCGAGGGCGCCCAGAATGGAGAGATAGGCCGCGCCCAGGAGACCCGCATAGAAGATGAGGCCGAAGATGGCTCCTCCCGGGATGGTGGCGAAGACCCTGGGCAGAGTCTCGAACAGCAGCGCGGGACCCGAATCGGGCGCCAGGCCCAGGGCGATGACCGCCGGCAGGATGGCCAGACCGGCCAGGATGCCCGCCAGGAGGTCGCCGCCGGCAGTTCCCAGGGCCTGGGGGAGGAGAGGCGTGTCGCTGGAGATATACGAGCCATAGACCACCATGAAGGTGCCGCCCAGGGACAGACTGAAGAAGGCCTGTCCCAAGGCGGCCATGAGAACGCTGGGTGTCATGGCGGCAAGATCGAATTTCAGGATGTACCAGTGCACACCTGCCCAGGCGCCGGGCAGGGTGAGGGAGCGGGCCACGAGCAGAAGGACACAGACCAGGAGGACAGGCATCAGGATGCGGCTGGCCTTCTCGATGCCGCGGCGCAGGCCGCGCAAGAGGATGACAACGCAGGCGGCGATGACGGCAGCGCTACATGTTGCCTGGAGCCCCAGAGAAGTGAAATCGAGACCTTCCTGAGGTGGCAGGATGGCGGCCGGCGCGACTCCAGGATCGCCGAGGCCCGCGAGAGATGTTGCCTGTGCCACAGCATGAAACAGGACCCAGCCGAGAGCGTTGGTGTAGTAAGCCGAAGCAGCAGCCACAACCGCGAAGAAGCCCCAGCCCAGGAGACGGCCACCCGGCACCCCCGCGGCCATGAACGCGCCCACGGGACCGCGCCGGGTGCTGCGGCCCAGACTCAGTTCGGCCAGCAGGACAGGAACGCCCAGGAGAATGACAGCACCGATATAAGCCAGGACGAAGGGTGCGCCACCGAAGGTCCCGACCATGTAGGGGAACCGCCAGACGTTGCCGAGGCCCACGGCCACGCCGATCATGGTCAGGAGGCCTCCCGCGCGCGAGGCAAATATGGCCCGAGCTCCCGACGGAGCTGCAGCGAATGCTCTCATGGGGATCCCAGAAGAGGCGTGAGAGCGTCCAGCGCCCGCGTCAGGTCCTGGGGGCTCGTGAAGTAATGAGGCGCAAGCCGGATGGCCTGCCCGCGGGCTGCGGCCAGAACCCCCAGGCCGCGCAGCTCGTCCTCGATCTCGTCGGCATCGCCGGGGCAGATCAACGCGGTCACGCCGTTGCGGGCGGCGGGATCCTGGGGACCACTGATGGAAAGACCGCGGGCCCGGCACTCCGTGCTGAGCAGGCCGGAGAGCTTGAGGACCCACTCTTGAATGGCAGCCACGCCCGTCCGCCGTATGAGGGCCAGGCCGGCCCGCGCGGCGCAGGCCGCGGCCACGGGTGGTGTGGCCATCTCGAAGCGCCGGGCATCGGGTGCCCAGTCCAGGAGGGTCGGATCAAAGGCGAAGATATCGGCGCGCCCGAACCAGCCGGTCAGTGTCGGGTGCAGGCGGGGAATGAGTTGCCGGCGGACGTAGAGAAAGGCGATACCTGGGATCCCCATGAGGAACTTATGGCAGCCTGAAACCAGGAAGTCGATATCCATGGCGCGCACATCCACGGGCCGGACACCCAGAGTCTGGTAGGCGTCCACCAGGATCAGCGCGCCCTGGCGGTGGGCGAGACGGGCGATGGCCGCCACGTCCTGCAGGGCGCCATTGCCATAGTAGGCGTGGGCCGCGCCCACCAGGAGGGTGCGCTCATCCACGGCCTGCTGGAACTGTTCCAGCGCCGGTGGCATGCCCTGAACCATGGGGACCCAGTCCACCGCCACACCCCCGGGTTCGCGGGCCAGCCAGACATGTCCCACCGACGGGAATTCGGCTCCACTGAGAACCACCCGGCGGCGCTCGGCCTGGAGCGGAAGAGCGCTGGCGAGGCTGGCCACGGCTGCGGTGACCGATGGAGCCATGGCGATCTCATCCGGCTCCGCGTGAATGAGGGCGGCGAACTCCTGCTTGGCGCCATCCACCTGCTCCATCCAGCCGTCCCAGTTCATGACATCCTGGTCCAGCGAGTCCCGGTAGTCGTCCAGGGCCTGCCGTGTTGCCGTCGTGAGGGGCGAGTGGGAGCAGTTGGCCAGTGGGATGAGCCGCTGGAGAACCGGGATCTCGCGCCGGCAGGCGGCCAGATCGTAGCTGGGATTCATGGATAGGGTTCTGCCGGGCTCATGTCTCGCAGCCGATTCTAGATCATGGGTAGAGTCCGCACCCTGCGTGTTGCGCTCTCCTGCAGGCCTCCACCGCGCC